>DGQJ01000227.1:6018-14031 GCA_002389705.1 Bacteroidales bacterium UBA4417 | reverse complement strand
GAAGAAAAATCGTACAAAACCACCAGGGATATTTTCCGGAATGAGCTGCCGAAGTATACCATAACCCACGCCATCGAAGATAAAAACGTTCTTCGTTTCCACATTGATTATTTTAAAGGCAAGGGCACGCAAAACCCAAAGCCGGGCGAACCTATCGCACAGCAGGCTGTGGCAGAAGCCATTCTTGAAAAACACGATGCAGCCACCAATTCAAGACGCTTCAATGCGATTCTGGCAACAGCATCCATCAACAATGCCATTGAATATTATCAGCTATTCAAATCCGTACAGACGCGATTCATCGCGTCAGATCCGAATTACCAGCCGCTTAATATTGCCTGCGTATTTTCGCCACCTGCCGAAGGAAATAAAGACATACAGCAGATACAGGAAGATTTGGTGCAGGAGAAAGAGGATAACAAGCAAAATCCTGAAGAAAAGAAAGCAGCGCTGAAAATCATTATCGATGATTACAATAATCAATATGGCACCAACCATAGCATCAACGAGTTCGATTTGTATTACCAGGATATACAACTGCGTATCAAGGACCAGAAATACAGCAACAAAGACTATCCGCACAAAAACAAAATCGACATTACCATTGTGGTGGATATGCTGCTCACCGGTTTCGACTCAAAATACCTGAACACCTTGTATGTGGACAAAAACCTGAAATACCACGGGCTGATACAGGCATTTTCGCGCACCAACCGCATACTGAACGACACCAAACCTTACGGGAATATTTTAGATTTCCGTTCGCAACAGGAAGCCGTAAACCAGGCTATTGCCCTGTTCTCAGGCGAAGATGGCGGAAAAGCCAAAGAAATATGGCTGGTTGCCCCTGCGCCTGTGGTGATTGAGAAATACAAAAAGGCTGTTGAGGATTTAGGTATTTTTATGCAGGAACACAACCTTGCAAACGAACCAAAGGAAGTATATAACCTGAAAGGCGATGCGGCACGTATTACTTTTGTGAAGAACTTTAAAGAGGTGCAGCGGCTCAAAACGCAACTGGATCAATACACCGATTTAGACGAAGCACAAAAGCAAAAAATTGAAGCCATATTGCCCGGCGAAACCCTGCTCGAATTCAGAAGCTCGTATATTGAAACTGCCCGTAAGTTGCGGGAAGTACAGCGAAAAGGAGGCGAAAACGCCCCACCAGAAATACAGCAGCTTGATTTTGAATTTGTGCTTTTTGCCTCGGCTATTATCGATTATGATTATATCATGAACCTGATTGCCGACAGCACACAAAAGAAACCTGCCAGGCAAAAAATGACCAAAGCGCAGGTAATAAGTTTGCTTGGGGCCAATGCCAACCTGATGGACGAACAGGAAGACATGACCGAATTTATCAATGGCCTGGATTGGAACAAAGGATACACAGCTGACGAACTAAAAACAGGGTACGATACCTTTAAGGACGATAAATACAACAAGGAACTGGCGGCGGTAGCCCATAAACACGGGCTGCAAACCGCCGACCTGAAAGCCTTTGTGGAACAGATTATGAGCCGCATGATTTTCGACGGCGAAAAACTGACCGACCTGCTTGAACCACTGGAACTAAGCTGGAAAGAACGCCGCGTAAAAGAACTGGCGTTGATGGCCGACCTGGTACCATTGTTAAAGAAGCTGGCAC
This sequence comes from Bacteroidales bacterium UBA4417, assembly GCA_002389705.1. Classification (GTDB taxonomy): domain Bacteria; phylum Bacteroidota; class Bacteroidia; order Bacteroidales; family UBA4417; genus UBA4417. The sequence goes on along the minus strand of DGQJ01000227.1, from coordinate 12,380 downwards.
AAGGTAGGGAAATAAGCGGGTTGGCAGCGTATGAATAGTCTGAACTATGATTTGTTTGATTAAATGATTAATGATGATTAAAGAAGAGTATAAATATTCAGAACTAACTTCCAAAATTATTGGATGTGCAATGACTGTTCATTCTGAACTGGGTAATGGTTTTCAGGAAGTTATTTACCAAAGAGCTTTAGAAATTGAAATGGCTGATCAGGGAATAGCTTTTAGTCGTGAATATGAAATGCCTGTTTATACAAAAAGCAACAGATCGGCACAAGAAGAGTTGATTTCTTAGTTGAAGGATTCATTTCAGTTGAATTAAAAGCCATCATTCAATTAGAAGATGTTCACTTGGCACAAGCAATTAATTACCTGGAAGCTTATGATTTGGAAATAGGGCTACTTATTAATTTCGGAGCAAAATCGCTACAATTCAAGAGATTGACCAACAAATCATTTAAACAACGAAATCAGGGAAATCCAAAAATCAAATAGTCTGAACTATGATTCTTATTATTAAATGATTAACTATGATTACAAGAGGGAATAAAAGCGAAGTAAAAAGAAAATCACAAAATCAAATGAATCAAAAAAATCACCGTTCAGACAAAGGGAGCAGCTTATGAATAAAGATAAAAAACTTACCCGGAGCGAAAACAAAGGGTTGATACCCGAATTGCGTTTTCCTGAATTTGTGAATGAGGGAGAATGGTTTGATATCACTATAGAATCAATTGGAGAAGTAGTAACAGGCGGCACTCCGAGTAAGGAAGATATTGGATATTGGGGTGGTGATTTTGTTTGGGTAACAGCACAAGATTTCAAGGAAAAATATATCCATGATTCCGTTTTAAAACTTACAGAAAAAGGTAAAGATAAATCTAGAGTAATCCCCAAAAATTCAGTATTAGTAACTTGCATTGCTTCAATTGGTTTGAATGGCATTAATAAAGTTGAATGTGCAACAAATCAACAGATTAATGCTATTGTTTGCAATTCTTTAAACTATTATGAATTTGTTTATTATGCCATCTTAAAAAATATTACACGTCTTAAGAATATGGCTGGTCAAACAGCTGTGCCAATAATAAGCAAAAGTGTTTTTGAGAAGTTCACCATACAAAAACCTCAAAAGTCTACTGAGCAGCAAAAAATCGCTTTCTGCCTTTCTTCTTTGGATGAAATAATTACCGCTCACAGCCAAAAGCTGGAGCTACTGAAAGAACACAAAAAAGGCCTGATGCAAAATCTATTTCCGCAAGTAGGTGAGAAAGTGCCAAAGTTGAGGTTTAAGGAGTTTGAGGGTGATGGGGAATGGAGCTTAAAACAATTAGGTATAGATAAATTAATTGAAATAAAGGGGAGAATAGGTTATCGTGGTTATACAATAGATGATATCGTAAACAAGGGTGAAGGAGCAATTTCAATGAGTCCGAGTAATATTGATGAAAACTTGATGCTCAACTTTGAAAAATCAACATACATATCATGGGATAAGTACGAAGAATCTCCTGAGATAATATTGAACGAAGGTTTTACAGTATTAGTTAAAACGGGTTCCTCTTATGGCAAAGCTGCCTATATCAAAAACTTAATTGAAAAAACAACTATCAATCCTCAATTGGTAGTTCTAAAACCCAAGAAAATTAATAGTTACTTTATGTATTTATTAGTGACAAATTCCGCTGTACAAAAGCAAATTCAAGAAACTGTTGTGGGAGGAGCAATACCTACATTATCCCAAGATAGCATCTCAAAATTTGAAGTTTTAGTGCCAAAACCTAAGGAACAAAAGAAAATTGCAGATTGTCTTTCAAGTCTTAATGATTTAATTATAGCACAAACACAAAGAGTAGAGCAATTAAAATTGCATAAAAAGGGGTTAATGCAGGGGTTGTTTCCTGTAATGACAGGGCATGCCCTGTCTCAATAACACTACCATGGATAAATTTCTTAATAAATATCGCATTCCTTCGGCGCGTTTACAAAATTGGGATTACGGTTCCAATGGCAGTTATTTCGTAACGATTTGTACCGCTGATATGCAATATCATTTTGGTGAAGTACACGAAAGGGAAATGCATTTATCCGAAAGTGGTATTCTGGCCAATATGTATTGGTCGCAAATTCCTGAAAAATTTCCATTCGTAGTTTTAGGCGAATTTGTGGTGATGCCGAACCATATGCATGGAATAATTATAATTGATGGTAATATTGGTGTTGACTGGGACGGCGGTTGCGGCAACNNGGGTAACGGCAACGGGGGTAACGGTGGCAACGGCGTTGGTTACGGTGACGGCGATGGTGGTTTGGGTGGTTTGGGTGGTTTGGGTGGTAGAGACGCGATTAATCGCGTCTCTACGGGACCGGAACCGGCAACGGCAACGCAACCGCAACCAACCGCAAACCCACCCAAACAACAACAACCCGGCGGTATTACCGGCGATAAAAATCCGATGTTGTACGATAATTTATCACGCGCTATCAGGTGGTACAAAGGACGTGTTGCATTTGAAATCCATAAAATAAATACCGGTTTTGCCTGGCAATCGCGTTTTCACGATCACATTATCCGCGACGATAAATCGTTTGAACGTATAACGAATTACATTAAAAATAATCCGGCGAAATGGTCGGATGATAAATTTTATAATGCATAAAACAAATGACACAAAAAGACCAGCAACAACTCGGTAAAACCCTCTGGGGCATAGCAGACCAACTTCGCGGCGCAATGAATGCGGATGATTTCCGCGACTATATGCTTTCGTTCCTATTCTTGCGGTATTTGTCATTCAATTACGAAGAAGCAGCAAAAAAGGAATTGGGCAAAGATTACCCGGTTACCAAATCGAACCTTGCCAAAGAATATGGTGTTTCAACACCATTGCAGTTATGGTACGAAAGCAACCTTGAAGAGATTGAAGAATTTGAAAAGCAAATGCGCCGTAAAGTGCATTATGTAATCAAGCCCAATCACCTTTGGAGTAGCATATCAGAAATGGCACGTATACAGGATGGGGAATTGCTCATCACCTTGGAAGCTGGCTTGCGATACATCGAAAACGAATCTTTCGAAAGTACCTTTCAGGGCTTGTTTTCCGAAATCAATCTGAACTCGGAAAAGTTAGGCAAAACATCGACCGAACGGAATAAAAAGCTTTGCACCATCATTCAGAAAATTGCCGAAGGAATTGCTGATTTCTCTACCGATTCCGACACCCTAGGCGATGCCTACGAATATTTAATCGGCCAGTTTGCCGCAGGTTCGGGCAAAAAGGCAGGGGAGTTTTATACGCCACAGCAAATCTCAAGCATACTTTCGGAGATTGTGACCCTCGATAGCCAGGACCCAACGATGGGCAAAAAGAAGAAATTTGACAAAGTACTCGATTTTGCCTGTGGTTCGGGGTCGCTGTTGCTCAATGTAAGGAAGCGGATAAAAGACAACAGCGGAAGTGTTGGCAAAATTTACGGACAGGAAAAGAACATTACCACCTACAACCTTGCCCGTATGAATATGCTCCTGCATGGCATGAAAGATACCGAGTTCGATATCTTTCACGGTGATACCCTGGAGAATCACTGGTTGCTGCTCAACGAAATGAATCCATCAAAAAAAATTGAATTTGATGCCGTTGTAGCCAATCCACCTTTCAGCCTGCGCTGGGAGCCTAACGATACTTTAGCCGAGGATTTTCGTTTTAAGAGTTATGGTTTAGCTCCCAAATCAGCCGCCGACTTTGCCTTTCTGCTGCATGGGTTTCACTTCTTAGGCAAAGAGGGGGTTATGGCTATCATTTTGCCGCATGGCGTGCTGTTTCGTGGAGGCGCCGAAGAGCGAATCCGCACCAAACTTTTAAAAGACAACCACATTGATACCGTTATTGGCCTGCCTTCAAATCTGTTTTATTCAACCGGGATTCCCGTTTGTATCCTTGTACTGAAAAAATGTAAAAAGCAGGATGATGTTTTGTTTATCAACGCCAGCGATTACTATAAACCCGGGAAAAGACAAAATTCGTTGGAAGAAGAACATATCGGCAGAATAGTTAAAACCTACCAGTTTCGCCAGGATAGGGAACGTTATTCCCGCAGGGTATCCATGGATGAAATAGAAAAGAATGGCTATAATCTGAATATTTCGAGGTATGTAAGCACTTCAGTTGACGAAATAAAAATTGACTTACAAGAAGTAAATGCTAAACTGACATCAATAAACGAAAGCATTAAAACAAATACCGAAAAACATAATGAATTTTTAAACGAGCTGGGATTACCTCTCATTTAAAAAATATCTCCGTTTCAGTGAGAATCCATGCCCTTCAGTCCGCGCAATCTATTTCACCTCTCCCCTGCTGCATGCGCAACCAGGTCAGGTAATCCCTGATTAGCAAATGCAGTTTGTTTTAATGTGGCAGATGCTAAAAAAAATATATTTGTGCGGCCCGGCAGGAAAGCAATAATCACCCAGGAATTACTAAAACCTTTTACGGGTAAATGCACATGGCCTTTTGGTGGAAATGGGAACCGGCGACGTTACAAGGCATAAACAGCAACATAAAAATGAAAATTGAAGTTCATCATACCAACAATACCAACATAGCCGAATTGATTTCGGACGATACCATTATCAATAACACCGGCGACGGGCTCGACATATTAGGAAACCTTTACTACCAGGGATTCGACAGTATTATTATTTATGAAAAAAATATCACCCCGGGCTTCTTCGATTTAAAAACCGGTATGGCTGGCGAAATTCTGCAAAAATTTTCTACTTACCGGGTTCGGCTGGCTATTGTGGGCAACTTTTCGGCTTACACCAGTAAAAGTTTAACCGACTTTATGTACGAAAGCAACAAAGGCCGGCATATTAACTTCGTACCTACAAAGGCCGAAGGCTTAAAAATTCTTTCGGCCCGGTGATTCCAATCCATTATAANNGAATATTACCATCCTGCTATTTGCGCTGGCAGCCTTCACCCGGGCCCAGTCTGTGGATATATTGCGGAAACAGGTACAGCAGATTGTTGCATCAAAAAACGCGGTAGTCGGGGTTCAGATTATTGGCAACAACGATAAAGATACCCTCACCCTGAATGGCGAACGACATTACCCTTTGCAAAGCGTGTTCAAATTCCATATCGCGCTTGTAATCTTATCGGAAGTCGACAAAGGAAAACTTGCACTGGACCAGCAGATAGAAATCAGGAAACAGGATTTATTGCCCGGTTTGTACAGTCCGATACAGGACAAGTATCCTAACGGGGTTACGCTGCCGCTTTCGGAAATATTACGCTACACGGTTACGGCCAGCGACAACGTAGGCTGCGATGTGTTGCTGCGGCTGCTGGGCGGGCCCGCCGTGGTTGAAACTTATTTTAAACAAATTAATATTCGTGATATTTCCATCAAAATAAATGAAAAACAACAGCAGTCGCGCTGGGAGGCCCAGTTCAGCAACTGGACTACCCCTGCAGCTGCCAACCAGGTGCTGAGCCGGTATTATTATAATACGGAGAAACTACTTTCCCAAAAAAGTCATCAGTTTATCTGGCAGCTGATGCGCGACACCGAAACAGGCCCAAACCGTATTAAAGGACAGCTACCGGCACAAACCGTGGTGGCGCATAAAACAGGTTCGTCGGGCGTGAACAAGGAAGGCCTTACGGCGGCGGTTAACGATATAGGCATCGTTTTTTTACCCGGCGGGCAGCATTTTTTTATCAGTGTATTTGTTACCGATTCGAAAGAAAGCACCGAAACCAATGAAAAGATCATAGCCGATATTGCAAAGGCTGCCTCGAATTATTTTAGTAAGAAGGATGAGTAAAGTCGTAATATCAGCTATGGACTGATAACTTTGCGAAGCAATTGCTAAAGATGCAACGTAGTATTCAGCCAACAATTATTAGCTGAGTCGTAAAAAAGTCATTTGTAAAAAGACTATATAAAGTTTTTCACCAATTCTTCGTGGTCTTTTAAGTCAAGCCTGGCCAGGGTTTTAATAACACGGTTCTGGTGTACCAGCCGGCTGAATAATTTAACATCGGATAAACCCACCGAAAAAAGCATCATCAGCTCGATGGTTTCCTTTTCGGCCTGCTTTTGGGCCGCCCTTATCATTTCCATATTCTGCCTGATGGCAGAGTCGAACAACGCCAGGTCGACAATATCCCTCACCTGTTTACGCATCTGCGTATTGGCCAGTATCAGTTTTTGAAAAGCAGCAAATGAAATCCTACGTGTTTTTGGAGCTTTGGCAGTACTCACCGGTGGAGTAACCTGCAACATTATTTCTGTAGCTTTCATGGTAAAGGGGGTTTTAATATTTATAGCACTATACTCAAAAAGTAATACCG
>DGQJ01000227.1:0-6010 GCA_002389705.1 Bacteroidales bacterium UBA4417 | reverse complement strand
TTTTACAGGATCTAATGCTTACTCAGGTAAGTAATATTTTTGTGATGATTGCAACATTAATTTCGGTTTACACTGAATCAGGATACTGACATAAAATCACTGAATTTGAATGCAACAACTAAAGATCAGCAAGTATGATAAAAAATGATGATTATAATTTTAAATGGGACGATATCGGCGACATTGCACTGGGTAGGCCAAACCTGGGAAGTCAGACCCATGTAGCTGTTTACCGGCTGATGCAGTACACCATGCGAAGCGTGCTCAGCAATGAACTGGGAGACGAAGCAGCAAGAAAAATTTTCTACGAAGCCGGCAAACTGTCAGGGAGGGAATTTTGCAGGAACCTGCTCAACACAAAACTCGACTTTTATGCTTTTGTAGCCCAGCTGCAGCAAACACTCGAGGAACTGGGTGTAGGCATATTGCGGGTTGAAAAAACTGACCTGCAGCAATTATTCTTCACCTTCACAGTTTATGAAGATCTGGATTGTTCGGGCTTGCCGGTAACGGATGAAACCGTATGCGATTACGATGAAGGATTTATTTCAGGTATTATGAACGAATATACCACACGCGAATTTAATGTTACTGAAATTGACTGCTGGTCGAGCGGGTCAAGGGTATGCCGGTTCGAGGTGGTGCCGGCCGAAACAGCGATGTGTTCAAACTAATTTCTTGTCGTTTGCAGCCGTGTTGCTACCTGTTTCCGGAAATTTAACTTCCGGAACATCAAAAAGAAATGAAACACATCCACCATGACCAATCTGCAGATTTTAAAAGAGCTTACCGATAAGATAACCGGAATACTGAGTGGAAAAGCATCAACCACTTCAATACGCGATATTGATGAAAGAGATATAAGTACGCAGCCGGATGAAATAAAGTCACTATACAAACGTATAAGCTTACTTTGCGAAAAACATGCCGAAGCCTCGCAGTTTATGCTTCAGCTTTCGAAAGGCAGCCTCGAACAGGATCCACCCAGGTCAAATTTCCTGATTTCACCATTCAAAGAACTGCACTCGAGCCTTCGCCATATGATATGGCAAACCCAGCGTATTGCCGATGGCGATTACAACCAGCACATCAATTTTATGGGTGATTTTTCAACTTCGTTCAACCAGTTGATCGAATCGCTCAGGCAAAAACAGGCAGCCGAACTTGCATTGCAGAAAAGTGAGGAGCGCGCACGGCTTTTCCTCGAAAACGCCACAGATGTGATATTTGTACTCGACCTCAACCTGAACCTGCTTTACATTAGCCCGGCATGCCATAATGTTTTCGGTTATACTGACGAGGAATGTATGCAGATGCCCTTGAGCAGCCTGTTTTCGGAATCCCTGATGCTGGATCAGAAAAACAAGATGGCTGAATATATCGGGCAGTACCGGCAAAACGGGGCCAATCGCATCATGTCCTTCGAAGGCCAGATTCCGCACCGGGCCGGGCATTCTATCTGGATTGAAATAACCATGCGTATACTACCTGATAAAAACGGGGAAATCATAGGCATACAAGGTAGTGCCCGCGATATTTCGCAACGCCGACATGCCGAAAAGGCTTTACTTCATAAAAACAAGGATCTGGAAGAGCTGAATGCCACGAAAGATAAATTCTTTTCGATTATTGCCCACGATTTGCGCGGCCCAATTGGTAGCATGCATTCGCTGCTCGAGTTAATTTCGGAGCCCGATATACAAACAGACAAGGAACAGTATTACGAATTGCTCAACGTGATGAAAGATGTTTCGAAAACAACTTTCGATCTGCTCGAAAACCTGCTGATTTGGGCCAATTCGCAGCGGGGTTCCATCGAATTTTTACCTAAATTTTATAACCTCCACAAGCTTGTGGATCAGAATATCTCACTTTTCACCCAGGCAGCCCGTAATAAGGAAATTACACTGGTTAACAAGGTGCCGGCCAGTTGCGTGGGGTATTTCGACTATAACATGATCAATACTGTTGTACGTAACCTGCTCAATAATGCTATAAAATATACCCGGCAGCAGGGCAATGTGAGTGTATCGGCCGTGGTTTCGCCACCGTTTATCGATGTAAGTGTATGCGACAACGGCGTAGGCATGAAGCCTGAAACCATCAGTAAACTGTTTAAAATTGATACCGTTTCGAAAAGCACGACCGGTACTGCCGGCGAAAGCGGAACAGGTCTGGGATTGTTACTGTGCAACGAGTTTGTTAAGAAACATGCAGGCAATATTAAAGTGGAAAGCGAACCCGGCTCCGGCAGCACTTTTATGTTTAGCATCCCAAATAATCTGAATGCCTGATTTTACAAACCAGGGCAAAAAAAATCCGGGCAAAGCTTGTCTTCACCCGGATTTTCCGTTTACCTACAGCTGGTTTTAATTGTGCATTATCAGCAAACCGTAATGCCCGGCCGTATACCCTTCTTTCATATCCATGGGCGTGAGTACCAGCTTGTAGCGGGTGGTTTCCTTGATTTCAGCAATGAGTGTCATGGAGCCACCTTCGGCGGGCTCGCCCGATTTGACGTAAGTCCAGCCGTCGCCGTTTTGTTTGTACAACTCCAGCTTTACCGACCCTATCCGGTAATCGCCGTAGGACATAAATCCGTAGGTATAATCGGCCGAAAGGTGGCGGAATATTTCCCTCGAGGCATCTTTAAACAGCAGGTCGAATTCGATATGCACAATTTCAACGGCCGATTCCTCAACAGCCTTTACAATAGATTCCATTCCTGTAATTATAGGCATCATCGAAGTGCCTTTTGAATTGTCGAGATCAGCGCCACTTTGGGCAAGTAAGCTCATATTCACCATGAACAGAAGAGCTATTAATGCGTAGAGTTTCTTCATAGGAGTTTTTTTTTGATCAAATATATCAAATAAATATTACAATATTGTTATTTGTCAAATAAAGCTACACGATTTAATGCAAAATTTGATAAAAATCCTTTCACCGGCATTCGTTATCAATGCCCTGATTAAATTTTACCGGCTGCAATAAAAGCCTCACAAAAAGATATAACTATACCCATTTTAACCATAAAAACATTTATACCTTTACACGTCAGAAACAGTTTCTCAAAAAAGAAAACAAATCCAATGCAAATCGGTCATATAGCCATCTGGGCCTACAACCTTGAGGCGATGAAATTATTTTATACCCGGTATTTTGCCGGGGTGAGCAGCAAAAAGTATGTGAATACAGCAAAACAATTTGAATCCTGTTTTATCAGCTTTGGCAGCGGCGCTTCAATTGAACTGATGCACAAGCCAGGCTTAAGCACTCCCATACCAGCCGGCGATCACCCGGGGATAACACATATCGCTTTTACCCTTGGCTCAGTGCAGGCGGTTCTTGATCTGACCGAAACACTTCGGGCTGATGGATATACCATTGCCGGCGAACCACGCACTACCGGCGATGGATTTTTCGAAAGCGTGGTGCTTGACGTGGAAGGCAACCGCATTGAGCTGGTAGCCTGACAAGCTGATTGCAGTATTAACGTTCATCCATCCCCCTGATTTTTTTGTATCGTCCCAAATATCCTGTTAGTGTTTATGCATTCATGATCCGGGGAAACACTTTGGTCCTATTCCCCAATCATTCTTTACCTTTGTATGGCTGCAAATATTTATAGCTTAGTGAACGCTAAAACAGATATGTCTGTGATTGGTAATCGGCTGGTGCAGGCCTAAAAAAAAATCACCTATGCAAATCACTTTCCACGAAACAGAGGAACATCACTTCCCGCTGATTAAAGAGATATACGATTGGTACATTGCAAATTCAACGGCAACATTTCATACTGAACCGGTTACCATCAGCCAGCTGAAAGAATTTATTTTTGTACATCACCCAAGGTATAAGTCGTATATAATAAAGGTTGATGCGCAAATGGCCGGGTATTGTTTCCTTACCTATTATAAAAACCGGCAGGCATATGACCGCACCGCCGAGGTAACCATTTACCTGAAACCTGATTTTTGCCACAAAGGTCTGGGTAAAATTGCGCTTGCATACCTCGAAGATAAAACAGCCGGAACGGGTATCAGGAACCTGGTAGGCATTATTTCGGGTGATAACCGGGGAAGCATTGCTTTGTTCGAATATGCGGGTTATACAAAATGTGCTCATTTCAGGAATGTAGGCGAAAAATTTAATAAAATACTCGATGTTGTGGCATACCAGAAAGAAATAACTGCCTGATTTTTTCGTTAGACAGTTGTAAAACTTTTCCAGTCGTAACATCATTGCTCAAACCTTCATCCTGAAAACCACCAAAACAACGTTCAAATCGGAAAAGAATGATAAATGAATTAGGCCAGGGTATTTTCGACAATACATTTTTAGACAACCCCGAAATGCGTGAAGACGATTACCTGCTTTGCTATAACGAAAACCAGGTGTTGCTGAAACCATCGGGTAACAGTTTTGAAATTCCCCGAAAAAGGGATTACAGCGGACGGATTGAATCGGCTGTTTTCTTGTTTACAATTTATAACAAACAATGCTTCGGGTTAAGTGGCGCAAACGTGAATGATCCGGGAATGGATTTTCACGATATTTTCACTTTACGGAACCTGCCAAGCCAGGAACATGCCTGGATAGGATCAGTTGGATACCAGTTAATGACCTGGTATACAAACAACAAATACTGCGGCAGGTGCGGGTCGGAAACCGTAAGAAGAAAAGAAGAAAGATCAGTGATATGCCCTGTATGCCAGCTGGTTGATTATCCTAAAATTTCGCCGGCTGTGATTGTGGCTATTACCTGTAACGATAAAATTCTGCTGGCAAAAGGCAAAAACTACAAAGGCGATTTTTATGCCCTGATAGCAGGTTATGTGGATGCAGGAGAGTCCATTGAAGAAACCGTGGTGAGGGAAGTGAAGGAAGAAGTCGGGCTCGACATCAGGAATCTGAAATATTATAAAAGCCAGCCATGGCCATTTTCGTCCTCATTAATGCTTGGATTTACAGCCGAAGCCGATGATGCCCAGCCAATTGTAATTGACGATAATGAAATAAAAGAAGCCGGCTGGTTTACCCGGGGTAAGCTTCCGCCACATGCATCAGGTATCAGCATTTCGGGCCACTTAATTGAAGCTTTCGAAAAAGGTCAGTTTTAAAATGATTAATAATGTGTTCATTTACTGAATAATTGTGGCTAAATGATACCGGTTTTTTTTGACCCGGAGTTTATAAAAAATATTAAACCAAACATTTGCTATGAAAAATTGGATCAAGGTTATTATCATATTATCAGCTGCAATGCTGGTGATCATTGCATTGCACTTACATCATCTTTCGCGTGTAACAGGCGACCACAANNTTATCCGCGAAAAGTGTTATTACCAACAGTCAGGCTTGTATTTCAGAAAGGACAGCATCAAAAACCCGATCCGTAAACAATCGCTGCAACATGCTGCGCAAATACAGGGATTGAGTGGTATTGATCCGGTAGATATGAATATCAGGAATGATTCGATGAATGAGAAGTCGTATATGCCCATGCCATATGATCAGTTTGCCACTCATTATAAAAAAGATTTGCTGTATCAGGATATTTCACAGTATATTAAAAAATATAAACCTTCAATCATATTTACGCTCGATAACGTGATGGGTGGTTATGGACATCCTGATCATGTGGTTATCAGCCAGGTAGTACTCGAGTGTTGCCAGGATCAGAAAAACGATCCGGATTTCACGGTTAAAAAGATTTATCAGCCGGTTTTTACACCGGAACAGGCACAAAATGTACTGGGGAAGTTACCTGTTTTTGTTGAAGCTAAAAAAGTGTACCAGGTACAAGGTATGCCCTTGCCTGATGTAGCCGTAACAATAACAAAATATGCCCGCCAGAAAAAAGAAGTGATGAAAGGTTACGTTACCGAACAAAACAGCCTTCGAAAAATCTGGCCATATTATAACTGGTATCCCTCCTGGATTTATTTCAGGATTTTCGACAAAGAATATTTCAGGGTAATTACTCTATAATTGTAAAAACTAAAAA
>DGQJ01000224.1:6820-11318 GCA_002389705.1 Bacteroidales bacterium UBA4417 | reverse complement strand
CTCGTTTTAAGTTTTCGTCCATCTCTTAATTAATTGTGTAAATTTACTCATTCTCGGTCGCCTGCCGCGGGCTCCTTTACACAGTTAATTAAACACTACCTATTTTTTGAAGTGTTGAAATCCGAACTTCTTTTAAATCGTTCTCGATTTTAGAAATATAGCCTTTGTTTGTCCCGCATTTCGCAGCGAGTTCTTCCTGTGTCATTCCTTTTTCAAGACGGGCCTGTTGAATAAGAAAGCCAAGCTTAAAAGCTTCATAGCCTTTTTCAAACTTGTCCCGTTTCGAAGTGCCCTTTTTACCGTATTGCTCTTCAACAAACTGATCAAGTGATTTTAAATTACTTTGCTGTTTCATATTCTTGTTTGATTTTTAATGCTTTTTCAATTTCGATTTTTGGTGTCTTTTGTGTCTTCTTCTGAAAACCGTTTGCCAATACAACTAATTTACCTTCATCAAAGAAGCAGAAAATTCGAAATGTATCACTTCCTTGTTGCACTCTTATTACAGTCATGTTTGTGTTTTTCAGTCTTTCTCAAATTTGCGGTGTCGCCCTAAATGGCGGCTACCTGTTGATTCAATGGCTTGTGCGGTAATAACTTGTAACTCAACTTTCTGCCAGTGTAAATATATGTATAGATTTCAACTGTTTCAACGATCGCGCAAACCCGCATTTGCTATAGCGTTTAATGGCAATAGTATTTAGTCTGCTAATCTCCAATAACTATATTTTTCTAATGTATTTCGTAGATTATTTTTCCAATTAGCTTCCAAATGTTTTAATAAAGGATTGTCTATTGCATAAAGAATGGACTCCAAATTTGGAATATTACCAGTAATCAATTGGTAAGCATTCTCACTTAACTCTACCTTTTCTATTAACATTTCAAGCAGTTTGCTATGATCTATTTCAGGATGGTTGATACGAATAATCGCTTCAAATGTAGCATTAATCATCATTTGCCGTACTCGCGGATTTGGATGACTACTCTTGCCAGGCGTAAAATTTTTATAATCTCCATCTCCGAATAATCGAATTGTATTATAAACGGCAAAAGACAAATCAGAAAGTGCTTGATAATTGTCTTTATAGAATATGTGCGTTGCTGCTTGCATTTTTTTAGGATGATTAACCGATCCAATAGCCCAATTGCTGCATCTTGTAAGTGCAGTAGAATCTGCATCCATTTCTAGGGTTTGGAGATCCAACAACAAGGAGTCTTTTGGCGAAAATTGCTGAAATTCTGAAAAGCTATTAATTCCAAAAAGGTCCGCTAGATAATCTACATGACCAAACATGCTATGGGATAACTCATGTTCAAAAATAAAATCTAAAGCCAGGGTAGTTAAATGCCAAGCATAAAGTTGTCTTTCTATATTTACAGGATTTCTAATTTTACTCAAATCAAAGTCTTTATTAAACATTGATTTGAGATTTGTATAATAATCTGTCTTAATGGTATATTCTGTTTCTTCATTAATATTTCCTATTTCAATCAAAATTTCAGGATGAGATAACATTTTACTGAATAAATCAAAAAGGATGATCATTGTTGCTTTATGCACACCTATCACATAATTGTCTTGTACCTTCGTTGCAAAGGCATTAATTTCATTATTGTCAACGAAATCATAATGTATTTTCGGAAAAGAGCGTAAAAGAGTTTCATCATTCTTATAGAAATTCAAAGTACTATTAGCACGTTTTTTTTGTTCATCTAAATATCCTAATAAAGGCGTCCAACGTCCCCCGAAACTTTTTGTTGTTATATCGAAAATCGTCTCCTGTTGTTGCATGTTTTTAATATTATTGCCAACTAATATATATGATCGGTGTGAAGTAGTACTACTCCTCATGATTTAACGGTGGTTTCACAGCGCCTTTCAGGATTATGCTGAGCCAGGTTTGGGCCAGTTTCGCCCAGGTTTCGCCGGCTCTTTTCCCCGGGCGAAGTCCATATCCGTGCCCGCCTTCAGGCAACAGGTGCAGTTCAACCGGTCTTTTTGCATCGCGCATGGCCTGGGCCATCACCAGCGCACTGTTGGCATAAGGATCGTCGGCAGTGGCGAACAGGAACATGGGCGGCGTATTGTCCAGCGGTGTGTTTTCGGGCGAAACTGTATTTCCCGGGCCCTGGTCGAGGTAGGCCGGGTAAATAAACATGCAGAAATCGGGCATAAACGGCTGTTTGTCGGCCTGATCTGCTGCCGGGTACAGGTTGGTACCGGGCAGGGCACAAAGTCGCGCCGAGAGGCTTGCCCCGGCCGAAAAACCCATTACCCCGACCTTGCCGGGATCCAGGTTCCAGTTTCCTGCGTTTTCACGCACAAGCCGCACGGCCCGCTGTAAATCCTGCAACGCGCCATCTCTTTGGCCGGGCACACGATACTGCAGTACAAATGCTGTGATGCCGATGCTGTTAAGCCAGGTGGCAATTTCGTACCCTTCGAGATCGATGGCCAATATTCCGTAACCTCCGCCCGGGCAAACAATTACTGAAGCACCGGTGCAGTTCCGGCAATTATCATATACCACTAAGGCCGGGTTTGTAATTTCGGCAATCCGAAGTATGTTGTCGTGCTTATCCGCTTCGAAAACAGGCAGCTGTTTTTCCTTTGTTCCCCCGGGAATAGCTCCGGGCCAAATTGCAACAGTTTGTCGTTTTTCGTGCTGGCCCGAGGCCGCCAGATTCAGTATTGCCATGATGCACAGAAGGATTAGTCGCATATATCAGGGATGAAACAAGATGGATGAAAAAACCGGAATACTCACGCTGAAATTGGAAGCGTAAAAGTAAACGTGCTTCCCTGGTCAATTTTACTTTCAACGGTGATGGTGCCCCCGTTTTTCTCGACAAAATCCTTGCACAGGATAAGTCCCAGGCCGGTGCCGGCTTCGCCGGCTGTTCCCTTGTTGAGGAAATGCTGGTCGTACCTGAAAAGTTTTGATATGCTTTCGGCTGTAAGCCCAATACCTGAATCTATTACTGAAACCTGCACCCTCCCATCAGCCAGCTGCGCCTCAATATGAATGCTGGTGCCGGGGTGCGAATATTTTATGGCATTATTTACCAGGTTATGCACTACTGACAAAATCATATTTTCGTCAGCCTTCACCATCAGACTGTCATCCGCTTTCGCCACAATGAGTATATCCTTTTGTTTGGCTACGGTCTGCAGGTTTCGGGCGGCCTTACGGCACAACTCCGATATCGGGAACGATTTAGGCCTGTAAGTGATCATGCCGCTTTGCGAGGTCGACCAGGTAAGCAGCGTATTAATAATCTCGAACAGATTCGTGGACAGCGCATGGATATCCTTTGCGAAAATCATTTTTTCCTTCTCACTGAGCGTATCAAAATCGGTAACCCACATTTCGCTGAGGCCGTGAATAGAACTCAATGGATTTTTGATATCGTGGGCCAGTATCGTGAGGAACTTATCTTTGGATGCGTTAAGCTTTACCAGTTCATCCTTTTGCTGGTTGATAAGCCTGTTTTTTTCTGCGAGCTGTTTATTTACCCGGTGTTTGATCCTGTTTTGTTTTACAAGGAAAATAACAAGGATAGCTATGATAAGCAAAATACCGGTGAGCAGGTAAAGAAAATAGTTCTTTTTCTGAATGTTGAGTTCCTTATCCAGGTTTTCCTTCACCAGGTTCGAGTTGTCGGCATCGCGCCTGGCAATTTCGTATTGGTAATGAATCTGCGAAACCTTTTCTGTGGTTTCTGCATTTAAAATACTATCATTCAGCTGTTTTGATTTATCCAGGTAAGTATAGGCCAGCGCAAAGTTTTTTCGGGCAGCATTGTAATCAGACAGAAACTCGTAGGTTTTTGCCAGCAGGTCTTTCGATCCTGTTTTGAGCGCCAGTTTTTCAGCCTGCTGAAGATATTCGCCCGCTTCATTTATCCTTTTCAGGTCGAGCATAATCTCGCCCATATTCATGTAATAATAACTGATATGGTATTGATCATCGGCCTGTTGCCATAGTTCCAGTGCCTTGTTGTGGTATTCAATAGCCCGATCGTACTCGCCCATTTTTTTATAGGTAAGCCCCAGGTTAATATATGCAGCAGCCAGGTACGATGGGTTCCCGTTTTTGCTGTAGATATCAGCAGCCGAAAGCAGGTATTCGCAGGCTTGCCGGTATTTTTGTTGTTTGGTTAACACGATGGCAATGTTCAGTTTGCAATCGGCAATGCCTGGCAACTCTTTTTTGCGGGTAAAATAGCTGAGTGCTTTCTCATAAAATGAAATGGCCATCGGCAGGTTCTTCAGATAATCGTGAACAATACCAATATTCATGAGCGCTTTGGCCTGTTTGGACGAATCGCCCGATTCGCCAAAAAGCTGCTGCGATTTTTCGAAGTTATCCAGAGCTTTGTCGTACCACGATTTTTGCATATAAATAAGCCCGAGCAGGCGGAAAAGCGCTGCCGAATCCGATTTTGAGCCATACTGGCTTACCACCTCCAGCAACTGGTATTCAGTTTTCAG
>DGQJ01000224.1:0-6723 GCA_002389705.1 Bacteroidales bacterium UBA4417 | reverse complement strand
TTAAAATCTGGCAAAAGTGAATTTCTCATGAAAGTTTAATAAAAGGTAAACGTGTTTCCAAACAAAATAATACTTCAGCTATCCTAACATTTGTGGCTACAAACAGCCAGCCCGAAACTGGGCATATCCCCGGTTTATCTGAAACATACCCCGAAATTAAAGAAATTATGCGAAATGATAAAATAATTAAATAAATATGTGCCCAAAATGCCTACAACATTTCTACAGACTTTTAACAGTAAATTCCTGGTTGACTGATCTGAAACCTCAAACCATCCTTATTTTTTACCATCAAAAACAAAACCCGGACAGTTTTACACCATCCGGGCTTTTCAATTGCTGAAACTTATCTTTCAGCCTGCAATCCGTGAATCGTAGCAGGCCACCTCCTAATGATATAATTTATTGGCATTCCTGTAGTCTGTCTTCTCGAGGAACCAATCGGGATAATCGCTTCCACCTGAAATACTCCATGGTATAAATTTAAGAAAAGCTTCATTTACAGGAATTTTTTCGGCTGGGTAGCTGAACTTTTCCACTGTATTGAGCCCCCATGGCAGATTATTCCGGGTAACATAATACCGTCCGGAGGCAGGGTTGCTATCGTCCTGATCGGTTCCAAACAATTTCAGATCAGCCTTATCGGTAGGCGGATTGTTGATCAGATGCACTTCGTGCGAGCGATCGAGGTTAGTAAAAATAAAAGGGTTATACGGGGGAACCCCAAGCTGGCTGAGCGTAACCGCACTTGCAAACGAAATGTTTATGCGCATGGTATCAGGAACCTGGTAGGGTTCGCCTATGGTTGTATTAACGCCAACCTGTGTTCCGGCAATATGTGGCAACACCTTAAAACCGTTATCAAACAGTATAAGCGTGGCTTTCGATTGGCCTGCTTCGGTACCATTGGCTAACAATTCAATATTGTTGCCGGTAATCCTGCTACCATTAAATGCCGAAACCAGCTTAGGATCAATGGGCAACTGTATACCAAATCCATTCTGAAAACCGGCCCCCATAGCCCGCAGCACAAGCTTTCCTTCCACACCTACAACTTTATTCTGCCCGTTGGTTACCTGGTTAAACTGGTAATCAATAATCATATCGTTGAAATCGTAATCCCCTTTCGAGGGCCACAAATCTTCGAAAGCAAGGGTCCCGAAGTTTTTCTCGCTGGGAAAATAATTGTTAAATGCCTTTGTAGCGTCTGCAGGATAATCATCAAAGTTATCCGGAATTCCGTCTTTATCCTTATCGGCCTGTGTATAATCGGGCATTGGAACATGACTAACATCAATAGCCTGTATCGGATCGGCAGTAACATAGAAAACAGCATCATTGAAATCGTTATCCGAGTTGGAGTCACGTTTTATATCCTCAACTCCTAATAAAAATTTACCGCGACCTATATCGTTACACAGTACAAAATGCTGTTTCAACGTGCTGTTGGCTTCCGGATTAAGTTTCTGGTCGGAGTAAAATATCCAGTTACCCTTGGTAACTGAGCCCTGATACCCATCCGATATTAATACCCAGCCTATTTCCGTTCCTTTCGAAAACTGGCCTATATGTACTTTATTTCCTGCATTAAGGCCTCCGCCGCTTCCGGCAAAAGAAGCATTCGGAAAAATAATATGAACCGTATCAATCTGATCGACCGACACCGGAGCATTCCCGGTTTTGTAGATATAGTACCCGAGTACATTTCTGTAACCGGCCCCTTCGCTTACAAACGTAACCCACACGTTGCAAGCCTCGTTAATAACAAGATTCTGCTGGTTTGTAGCTGCAAAGTATTGCGGATGGCTGGTTGGCAATGTAACTCTTTCGGGAAGCGTGGCATTAATATCATTCAGCATGCTTGCGTCGATAACATCGTTTTTGGGCTCGAGATTTTGAGGCACTCCCAGGCTATTGAATGCACCCATGGATACAAATTTGCTGTTTGTACTTTTAAATGCATGTCCGCCGGCGATTTTTGTTGTTGATACCTGCTGCAAACCGCCCAATGTACATTGCAGCAAGCCGTTATGAACCGGTACTGTTTGCATATTTACGAAACCGATGGCATCAGTTCCTACAGCAAGAGTCTTAACATAAGCTGCAATTTTGTAATCGCACTTAAAAAGACCATGAGCATCAGTAATACCGCTCAAAATCCTTTTCCCGCCACTATCAGGGAAAGCCGTATAAATATCAACGCGCATACCTGCTACCGGGCCGTTGTTATTATCGAGCATTGTAACCTGTATGCCGACATCCTTGGTGGTTTGAAATTCAAAAGCAGGGTCAACACTCAGGTCATAAATATTTTTTATGTCAGTTGATTGACCAGTATTGTCTTTTTTGCAGGAAATAAAAATTGATGAACTTGTACATGCTACAACGAGTATGGTACTGAGTAATCTGAGTTTAGTTTTCATAATTACAGATGATTAATTGACCGTGTTCCACATTTAAATCAAATATTTAATAACCGGGCATTGCTTTAGCATTCATCGATATTGAGGTAGGCAGTACAGCATTTTTAATTAAGTTTTTTCGCTGATCAGCTCATGAGCAGCCTGCTAAATAATTGTTGCACAAACACAATAATTTCCAGTGAAAGCAAAACGCAGAAACCTGACACCAAAAATATAAGGAATCAATGGGTTTGTATGTAGTTCAAAAAATGAATTGAATGCAAAGGAATGCCGACAATTATTGTAGATGAAAATTCAATATCATGTGGTTAAAACCGCTACAAAACAATAAAATAAAAGCAGAAGCAGGCTGAAAGTCAGTTAACGCAGCAGCCTGAAAGAGCCCCGCTGCGATCGCTGTACATCGTTTCGCAACGACGGGGCATAGGTTGCTTCAAATGTGTAAACGCCAATGGGGCAATCTTCCCCTCTAAAAGTCCCGTCCCACCCTTGCGACACATTATTGGTGGTATATATTAACTGCCCCCAGCGATTAAAAATATTCATCGTAAAACTGTAAATATTTTTCGCAACCGGTTTAAAGGTATCGTTGATTGTATCAGAACCAGGGCTAAAGGCGGTTGGGAAATATGCCGTTCCCTCACAGGCTGGACCGCCTATTAACATCAGTGAGGCGGATGCCGAATTTTTACACCCCACAACCGGTTTTGTATACGTATACACTACGTTGTATTTGCCTTCCGGTAATTTGTAAGGAAAAATGCTGTCGGTTTTAACTCCATTTACAAAATACTCACCTCCCGACGGTCTTCCACCGCTGAGCTTAACAACGGGCGAAGTATAACATATATCAGGAAATGCCTCCATTAACACCTCCGGCAATGCCTCGAACGTGATTGCCAATACAGCTGCAGGACCGGCGCCACAGCTATCGTTTAACCCGTAAACACTCAGGTTGCCAGGCGTTGCACTGGCAGTAAAAATAAGGCGTGCCGTGAGCCCGATTGCTTCAATTGTTACGCCTTTGCCGGAGTACGACCAGTTATAGCTTGTTGAGCCCTGATCAGCAGTTACCTCAAAATCCAGTGTTCCTTCACCGGCACAATGGACGCTTTTGCCGGAAATAACCGGTAAAGCCGGTCTGCGTTTTGCTACAAAAGGACTCGATGATAGTTGCGTTCCTGTTACAAACCACCAGGTGTTGATGGTATTGTTATCACCAAAGTCGTTCATCCATGTGTGACAACCTCCGGTATTGTTACAACCATTCGTGATGTTCGAAGAATTTGCGGCAATCCGCGAATCGTCCCAGTAGATTTTTAAAGGAGCACCGCCACCGGGGCGCACCTGTTTAACAATAAGTCCGTTGTCGTTATTTTCGATATCAAAGATAGGGAGGTTGGTAAGCCCGCTCAGGTTGGTGACAGCAAAAGTAAGTGGTTTCCCGTTGAACACAGGCCGGCCCAGGTTGTCGTTGCCATCCCAGGTCAACTTGTTATACCCGTCGCCGCCGGGATGGGCCAACAGGTTTGCGATAATCTGCACATCTTCCGGATCGGCACCCGGGTTCGGATTAACATCAACAAACAGTTTTATGGTGCAGTCTTTCTCGACCCTGATGCTGAATTCAACACTCCCGTTACAGTTGGTGCGTAGCAGCACGGGACCTGCCAGCCCCGAGGCGGCCTTTTGGGTGGGGAAAAGTATGCTGTCCGGATCATTCAGGAATACCTTGTATTGCGGATAAGTGGAAAAACCTGGCCTGGACTTCCGGTCGTCGACCGTTGACCCGGTATTATCACAACCTGTTTTGTTACTCGAAAATGAAAACGATCCGCCCCTGAATCCATTACAGTCGACCTGGGTAACGATGCTGTCGTCAGAAAGGATCATCAGTTTACCGTAGAATTTGTCATAGGTAGAATACCCATCCGAACCACTCCAGAATTGCCAGGCTTTTGACCAAACCCGGCCATTTATCACCTTATCGCCTGGCTTTACCACGCTGATATCGAAAAACTCGAGGTACCGACGGTTGGCATCGTTAATTGGTCCCGAATAATTAAACTCGAAGTAATAATCGCCTTTGGTAAGGTTATGTATTTCAAGATAATCGTATCCGCCGGCGGCGGGCTGCGGACCAGCCAGTGCCTGGTTATATGAACTTATAAATCCCGGTCCCGATGTCGGAACAGCAGCTTCGGGCCGCACGATGTTCCCGGCCGGGTCCTTAATTCTGAAAACCAAATCCTGACCATTATCGCCCAATACTTTTCCAAAACCAAAACGGATTTTTTCCGAAGCATCGGCTATGGTAACATGCAGCCTGAACTCAGGCGAAGCGCCATACAAACCAAAGAGATTACGCGACCGGTTTAAACACAACTGCCCTTTCGAAGTGAGTGCAGGCATTACTTCACGGCTACCTTCGGCAAAAACGGCTGAACAAAAAAATGTTGCCAGGCAAAAAACAACAATACTTTTTAATGTATTTTTTTTCATCCGTTTATCTTCAGTTTTTACGCGTCGGACGAAACCTGCTTTATGCACTTCAGTATCTGAACCTGGCTTTATAAAAACTCGTTTCATGGTTATCAATAGCAACACAGCCAAAACCTGTTACCAAACGAAAAGCCGGTATGCAGTGCAGCGCTTAAGAACCTGTAAATATCCGGACATCTTACGGATTTAACAAGATATTTTATTCACTGGTTCAAATATGGCAATTCAATTACCCATCGGCATTTGCCTCGTTTATTTATATCCTTCGTTATGCACGTTTTTAACGGCACGTCCCGAAGGATCGTTCTGGTTGCGGAACGAGGCATCCCAGGCAAGTGCTTCGGGTGTGCTGCACGCTACCGAAGGCACCGAAGGCACACATTGGGCAGCCGTATCCGAGGGGAAATGGTCGGTAAATATGGAGCGGTAATAATATTCCTCTTTCACCCGGGGCGGATTAACAGGGAAACGGTATTTTGCATTGGCAAGCTGTTCGTCGGTTACCTGCGAGGCGGTAAGTTCCTTCAAGGTATCAATCCAGCTATAACCAACTCCATCGGAGAATTGCTCCTTCTGCCTCCAGGCAATACTTTCGGGTAGGTAATCTTCGAAGGCTTTACGCAGAATCCATTTCTCCATTTTACCATCCTTAGTCATTTTGTCTTCGGGGTTCAGCCGCATGGCCACATCCATAAATTCCTTATCGAGGAACGGCACCCTGCCTTCAACACCCCATGCTGCCAGCGACTTGTTGGCCCTCAGGCAGTCGTACAGGTGTAGTTTCGACAGTTTGCGAACCGTTTCCTCGTGAAATGCTTTTGCATCGGGTGCTTTATGAAAATACAGGTAGCCGCCGAAAATCTCATCAGCACCTTCGCCTGAGAGCACCATTTTTATCCCCATTGATTTGATAACCCTGGCCATAAGGTACATGGGGGTTGAAGCCCGGATGGTGGTAACATCGTAGGTTTCCAGATGGTAAACCACATCGCGCAGGGCATCCAGGGCTTCCTGAATGGTAAATTCTATTTCGTGATGCACGGAGCCGATATGTTCAGCTACCACGCGCGAAGCTGCCAGGTCGGGCGACCCTTTTAACCCCACCGCAAACGAGTGAAGCTGCGGATACCAGGCGTCTTTCAGGTCGTTGGATTCAACGCGGCGGGCAGCATATTTTTTGGCGATAGCCGATACAATGGACGAGTCGAGTCCACCCGAAAGCAGCACGCCGTAAGGCACATCGGACATAAGTTGGCGATGTACCGCCTTTTCGAGCGCCGAACGAAGCTCCGCGATGTCGCTGTGGTTATCCTTTACTGCGCTGTATTCCTGCCAGTCGCGTTTGTACCATTTGCGCAATTCGCCTTCTTTGCTGTAAAGGTAATGCCCGGGCAGAAATTCCTCCACTCGGTTGCAGGTTCCTTCGAGGGCTTTTAATTCGGATGCTACATAAAAATTGCCAAACTTATCCCAACCCATGTATAGCGGTATGATGCCCATATGATCGCGGGCCACCAGGTAACAATCATTCTCTGCATCGTAAAGTGCAAATGCAAATATCCCGCTCAGGTCTTCGATAAAATCAATCCCTTTTTCGCGATACAGGGCCAGGATAACCTCGCAGTCGGAGTGTGTAAGAAACTCGTAGTTTTNNCGAAAGGTTTTTACGGATCTCCATGTGATTGTAAATCTCGCCGTTAACGGACAAGATCAGCTTCCCGTCCTTACTTTTCAGGGGTTGCCCTCCCGACTGCGGATCGACGATGGAAAGCCGCTCATGGGCCAGTATGGCTTTTTC
>DGQJ01000074.1:3034-5021 GCA_002389705.1 Bacteroidales bacterium UBA4417 | reverse complement strand
CGGAATCATCGAATATGCGCAACAAGTAAAACACCTTGGGCTTACGTCCAGGTTTATAGGGAAGAATTTTGTTTTCGACGAGCGCCTGGGAGAAACCATCGACGGGCAGGTAATAGCGCATTGCCACCAGTGCGGGAAACCTGCAGATACCCATGTAAATTGTGCCAACAACGACTGCCACCTGTTGTTTATCCAATGCAGCGAATGTGCCGCGAAATTCAGCAAATGCTGTTCTGCTGAATGTGCTGATATCATTAAACTTCCCGTGGAAGCACAGCGCGAATTACGCGTTAAAAATTATCATAAATACGCTGGCAGCAAAATTTATAAAAGCAAGCTTTCGCCTTTTTTAATGCATAAAAATCTTCAGACAGAGCAAACACAGGCCATACATGGATAATTTCTGGCAAACCATCAAAAAACCGGTTATTGCGCTGGCACCCATGGAAGATGTTACGGATACGGTGTTCCGCGAAGTAGTGCTATCGGTTTCAGAAGTAGATGCATTGAATGTTGTATTTACTGAATTTACTTCCACCGATGGATTATGCCACGAAAAAGGCAGGCCGAAGGTAATTGAGCGTCTTTTGGTTAACACCAGCGAAATGCAATTGCTGAAATTGCGAAATACAAAACTGGTAGCCCAGATATGGGGCAGCGATCCCGAAAAATTTCGTGAATCGGCACGGATGATTTCTGAAATGAATCTCTTTGATGGTATCGATATCAACATGGGCTGTCCGGCCAAAAAACTGGCAAAAAGTAAAAGCTGTGCCAACCTGATCAATTACCCCGAACTGGCAAAGGAAATTATTTATGCCACCGCCGAATCAACTGATTTGCCGGTGAGTGTAAAAACCCGTATCGGTTTCAGCCGCATTAATACTGAGGAATGGATCAGTCACCTGCTCGAAACCCGGCCGGCAGCCATCACGGTACATGGACGCACCCGCAAAATGATGTCGAACGGGCCGGCACGCTGGGACGAAATCGCCAAGGCTGCAGCATTACGCAACCAGGCAGGTAGCCCGACCCTGATATTAGGTAACGGTGATATTACCAGTTACTGGGATGCTATTGATCATATTAAAGCGTATGGCTTGGATGGAGTAATGGTAGGAAGAGGCGTGTTTAAAAACCCGTGGATGTTCAACAGTAACCCTGCAGAAGCCGGTTTGGCGCAGCGCATTGCACTGATGCGCAACCATATTACGCTTTACAGCCACACCTGGGGCAGCAGCAAGGACTATAATGTGCTGAAGCGGTTTTTTAAAATTTACCTGAATGGTTTTGCCAACGCAGCTCACTGGCGCGATGCTTTTATGCGGGCATCGGATTATACGGAGGCCTTGCTCCTGCTCAACAGGATGGAAGATGCATTGCTGGTACCGGAAACTTTATAGCCTGAGCAATACTTCGGCCAGGGCTATATCGTGCGCCTGGGTTATCTTAATATTTCCGGGTTTACCGTTCGACAGGTGAACGGCATATCCAGCGGATTGCAAAACCGAAGCATCGTCAGTAAAAACAGGTTGAAAGGGTTGCTGGTAAGCATGTTTTAATTCCGAAACCCTAAATACCTGGGGGGTTTGTATGGCTCTTAACAGGGTGCGGTCGAGCTGCTTCGTGTTATCACCATCTATCATCTGCACAGTATCCGTCAGTTCGAGGCCGGGAATGGCTGAGCCAAAGCGGGCTGCATCAGAAAACAGATCCGCAATAAATTGTTTGTCAATTACCGGCCTGGCCGCATCATGCACAGCCACAAAACCGTCATCCAGAATTTTTTCAAGTCCGTTTTTTACCGAATCGAAACGCGTTTTCCCCCCGGGTGCAACCTGGTGAGGAATATCAATTTTATGCTCCCGGCAGAGTTGATTCCAGAAGTTTAGATAATCAGGATGAACCGAAATAATTAATGAAACAGCAGGATTGAGGTGATAAAATGCTTCAAGCGAATACAGTATGACTGGCTTTCCTTTGAGCA
>DGQJ01000074.1:0-2907 GCA_002389705.1 Bacteroidales bacterium UBA4417 | reverse complement strand
TCTTCCTACTTCACCAGCAGCGCCAGGCCACCTTCAGAAGTTTCTTTATAAATATCGGGTAAATCGTGGCCGGTTTGGTTCATGGCCAGGCAGGTTTTGTCGAAACTTACCCTGTGTTGTCCATCTGATAAAACAGCGTAAGCGCTGGCATCCATGGCCCTGCCGGCACCAATGGCATTGCGTTCGATACATGGAATCTGAACCAGGCCTGCAACCGGATCGCAGGTTAAGCCCAGGTGATGTTCAAGTCCCATTTCGGCGGCATATTCAACCTGGGCCGGTGTAGCGCCGAATAACTGGGCTGCAGCGCCGGCAGCCATGGCACAGGCTGTTCCCACTTCGCCCTGGCATCCTACCTGTGCGCCCGAAATGGAGGCATTTTCTTTTACCAGGTTCCCGATAAGCCCTGCGGTTGCCAGGGCCCGGAGCAGTTTTATATCGGAGAAATCGTACGTATTTTGCGAATGGTACAATACGGCCGGAACCACACCACACGAACCACAGGTAGGGGCTGTGACTATGGTTCCCCCGCCGGCATTTTCTTCCGACACGGCAAGNNGGCAATACGCCTTCGTGCTCAAGACCTCTAACAATGGAATCTTTCATGGTTTTCCATACTTCGGCCAGAAACTCCCAAATATCTTCACCTTCATGTATTTCAACATATTCCCAGAGCGTTCGTCCGTTTTGCTGGCACCATTTCAGGATATCCGTCATTTTTGTGTGTGGATACACGTTTACCTTTTGGAGTTTGAGTTCCTCATCTTCAATATCGCCTCCGCCTACGCTGAAAACGGTCCACTCATCCAGGAGCTTCCCGCTGTCGTCGAGTGCTTCAAATTTCATCCCGTTGGGGTGTTGAGGCAGGACAGTATCTTTTTCCCAGATTATTTTCACCTTATCTTCAGGAAACGATTCGCGCAGTACCTTGTCGGTAAGATGGCCTTTGCCGGTGGCTGCCAGGCTGCCATACAGGGTGATGCGGATTATCGTTGCGGGTTCGTTTTTTGCCCTGAATTTTTCGGCTGCAATACGCGGGCCCATGGTGTGGCTGCTCGAGGGGCCGAGTCCGGTTTTATATATTTTGCGTATGGATTCCATAAACATTGTTCTTTTAAACCAGGCCTTGTTATTTTCGGCCTGTAGTGTTTGTAATGTTCTGCAAAGGTCAAAAAAAAATCCCCTCTGCCGAAGGGATTTTCAAATTAATCAAGANNTTCATCAGCAAGTCGTAACCGGCATAGGCAGCCACCATCATCATCATGGGCGATTGCGGCAGGTGGAAATTGGTAACCATACTTGATGCGATGCTGAAATCGTACGGAGGGAAGATGAACTTATTACTCCAGCCGGTATAGGGCTTCAACTGGCCCGATATGGTTACCGATGATTCAACGGCTTTCATGGTTGTGGTGCCAACCACACAAACTTTTCGACGGGCTTCAATGGCCTTGTTCACAATAGCAGCCTGATCTTCTTCAATAATGAGTTCTTCAGAATCCATTTTATATTTTGTAAGATCTTCAACATCAATGGCACGGAAGTTTCCAAGTCCGGCATGAAGTGTTACTTCGGCAAAATCAACACCCTGAAGTTCAAGACGTTTCATGAGCTCACGGCTGAAATGCAACCCTGCAGATGGAACTGCAACTGCTCCTTCGTTTTTGGCGTAAATAGTCTGGTAACGTTCTTTATCGCTGGGTTCAATATCGCGAAGGCGTTGTAACTCTTCGGGCAGCGGGGTGCGGCCAAGGGATTCGATGGTACGTTTGAATTCGCTGTAAGGCCCGTCGAAAAGGAAACGCAATGTACGCCCACGCGATGTGGTATTGTCAATTACTTCAGCTACCAATGAGTCGTCGTCGCCAAAATACAGTTTGTTGCCAATACGTATTTTGCGGGCCGGATCAACGAGTACATCCCACAAACGGGCTTCGTTATTCAGTTCGCGAAGCAGGAATACAGTTATTTTGGCACCGGTTTTTTCTTTTTCACCAAGCAGTAATGCAGGGAATACTTTGGTATTGTTCAGTACAAAAACGTCGCCGTCGCCAAAGTAATTCAGTATATCCTTAAAAGTCTTGTGTTCAATGGTTTGTGTTTTACGATCGAGTACCATCAGTCTGGATTCATCACGGTTTTCAACCGGGTGAAGGGCAATCAGGTCATTCGGCAAGTGGTACCGGAATTGCGAGAGTTTCATATTTATGGAATTTCTATTTGTTTCTGGAAAAGTTTGCAAAAGTAGTGAATTTGAGGGGCAAAATCAAGTATTTCAATGCTTTTGGTTCCGGTATTTAACGCTTTTTATGAAATTTTGAATATCGGATTTTTTATGTTAAGCCTGGTGTTTTGCGGTTACCCCGGAAATTGATGCATCATTTTTCGATGGATTTTCATTCAACTTNNAATATGATTCGTACACATACTTGCGGAGAACTGAATATGGCCCATGTGGGCAGCAATGTTTCACTTTCGGGCTGGGTGCAGCGTTCGCGCGACCTGGGCGGGATGACTTTTATCGATCTGCGCGATCGGTATGGAATCACCCAGCTGGTATTCAACATGGAAACCCATGCCGCCCTGTGCGAACAGGCTCGAAAACTGGGCCGCGAATTTGTGATCCTGGTTTCGGGAACCGTATCGGAACGAAGCAACAAAAACGCCAAAATGCCAACCGGCGATATCGAAATTACGGTTGAAAAACTCGAAATCCTCAACGAGTCGAAGACTCCGCCTTTTACCATTGAGGATAATACCGACGGCGGGGATGAACTGCGCATGAAATACCGTTATCTCGACCTGCGCCGCAATGCCGTGAAGCGGAATATGGAACTGAGGCACCGCCTGGCTTTCCAGACCCGTAATTACATGGACAGCCTCAGTTTTATTGAGGTTGAGACCCCG
>DGQJ01000029.1:14487-37757 GCA_002389705.1 Bacteroidales bacterium UBA4417 | reverse complement strand
TATATTCGCAGATTGAAAAAGATCTAACCGAGGCTATTTCAGCGTTACCTGCAACTGTATCAATACCCACCGAAGCCGGTCGTTTTAATAAAGGTGCTGCTCAGGCTTTACTTGGCAAAGTTTATCTTTATGAAGGTAAAGGTGCATTGGCTGCTGCACAGTTAGCCGAAGTAAATGGGCCTGTACCAGGTAATACAAGCATTTATGGATACAAACTGTTAAGTAATTATGCTGATCTCTGGGTAGTATCGAACAGATTTAACTCCGAATCTATTTTAGAAGTTACACATACGAATCTTGGCCTTGGAGGCTGGGATAACTGGGGAAAGGGTACTGATGAAGGTAATTCTGTTTGTGTAATGGTAGGCCCGAGGGGTTATTCAAAATTAGGATCTTCTGCACCTTCGCTTCCGGCAGGCTGGAGTTTTAATGTATTTACCCAGGATTTCTATGATGTCATTAAAAACGACCCACGTTTTGCTGCAACTGTTTTCGATATGAAAGCACTTAAAAGTGCAGGACAGGCTGATTACATTGAAGGGTATATGAATACTGGTTATTTCCTGAAGAAATTTTTACCTACTACTGCTGATGTAACTACTTTACCTGGTGATGCCGTACTTAACTACAAGCAGGATACATATGTTATCCGTCTGGCAGATACCTATTTAATGGAAGCTGAAGCCTTAGGCGCCACCGGAACAAGAGCACAGGCTTTACTCGATGCAGTAAGGGCTCGTGTCGGACTCGGTTCAGTTCCTGTATCAATGGCTGCAATTAAAGCTGAACGAAGGCTCGAACTGGCCGGAGAAGGACATCGTTTCTTCGACCTAGTACGCTGGGGTGATGCTGCTTCAAAGCTTGCTGACAGAGGGTTTACTACTGGCAAAAATGAAATTTTCCCAATTCCTAATGCCGAATTGTTAGGTACTAAATTAAATCAAAATCCAGGTTATATTCAATAATACATAAAGACATGAAGAAATTAAAATTTATATGCAGTATACTGTTCTTTGCAGTTGTTGCTTCAAGTTGTAACAAGATTGATGGGCTTGATCAGGATACATCTTTTCTGAATAGTATCCCTGCTCCTTCTACCCCTTCCAAAATCTTCGATATCTCTAATGATAATTCAGGGATGGTAAAGATTACTCCTCTTGGTGAAGGCATTTCTACTTTTAAAGTTATATTCGGACATGGCACTGGTACCGGAGCTTCAGCAATGGTAACTCCTGGTTCAAATGTAACTCATGCATATCCTGAAGGAACTTATTCAGTTACTATTGTGGGTAAGAATATTAAAGGTGACAGTATTGTTACTTCTTATCCGCTATCGATAGTGTACAGGGCTCCTGAGAATTTGAACGTTACATTAACTCAGTCCGGTCTCAATTTAAAGGTTAATGCTACTGCTGATTATGCGGCTTCCTAT
This sequence comes from Bacteroidales bacterium UBA4417, assembly GCA_002389705.1. Taxonomy (GTDB): domain Bacteria; phylum Bacteroidota; class Bacteroidia; order Bacteroidales; family UBA4417; genus UBA4417. Next base: position 36,325 of record DGQJ01000029.1, on the reverse strand, counting down.
CTGGTATATTACGGAGATGTTGCCAATGAAGTTGGAACTCCGCTAGCTAAGGACGGACAGGTTACTCATAATTATACAACTACTGGATCTTATGATGTAAAAGTAGTTGCATTAAGCGGAGGCGCTGCAAAATCTGAGAAAGTAACACCTATTACTGTAACTGTTCCTTTTGGTTTGCCAATTGATTTTGAAAGTACCAGTATCAACTACTTCTTTGGCACATTTGGAGGAGGTCAGGCATTTGCAAAAGTTGCTAACCCTGATGCATCCGGATTAAACACGAGCGCTCTGGTAGGTAAATTTACTCGTGGATGGGAAGGCTGGAGTGGTACTTATAGTCCTTTAGATTATCCTATTGATATGACAAATGGGAAGAAAATAAAAGTACTCGTTTATAATCCTGATGCAGCCCGCATTGGTGCAAAATTAAATATTGAACTCGAAGCGGCAGAAGGTGGTTCGCCTGCAAATGGGGTTGGTGTTCTGAAAACTGCAATTACTACTTCCGGAGCATGGGAAGAACTGGTGTTTGATTTTAGTTCGATTCCTGCAGTTGCCTCGGCAAAATTTAACCAGCTTGTGTTAAGATATGACGACTCGGCTGATGGTGCAGCTGGTGTTGGTGCGATCATTTATATAGATAATATCAGACAAACAAACTAAAAAACAGGACTGATGAAAAATACAATAAAAACCTTAATAGTTATAGCAGCACTGCTTGTGGTATATAGTGCATGTAAAAAGCAGGATTACCAAATGGGTGATCTGAATGGGCCCGCTAATCTGGTAATTAACACAGAACTGGTTGGGCAGAGTCCCGAAAATCCTTATGGTGATGGTTCCGGTGATGTAAATATTACTATAAGCGCTGATAATGCCCTCGCTTATAAAGTGGGCTTTGATGCAAACTCTGTATCAGATTATACAGTCATTCCCTCAACAGGAAAAGTGACCAAAAAGTTTACATCAATCGGGACAAACACATACCGAATTACGGCTATTGTAACCGGTAAAGGTGGTACTACATCCACTGTTTCCAAAGATGTGACTGTTGCCTTCGACTATGTATTTGACCAATCAATTGTCACTAAATTAACAGGAGATGCCTCAAAATCATGGGTAGTTGATAAAAGTGTTCCTGGCCATTTTGGTGTTGGTCCCTGGGATCCTACCTCAGTTACACCTGCATGGTGGTCAGCTGGGATAAATGAAAAGTTATCTTGTTGTCCATGTTTTTATACCGCTACTTTTACCTTTACAAAGGTTACTCCTAAAACGTATAAATTGCAGGTTACAACCGACAATGCATTTACAAAAACCGGGTCTCTTACAACATTGCCAGGTATTCCTGCAACGGGTGGTGAAGGATGTTATCCTTATCCTGGCGGAACTTCTGAATTTGCATTTGTTCCTGCATCTTCAGGTATTCCTGAAGCTTCCACAACCACTACAGCAATTTTATTACAAGGGGTTGAAACGTACATTGCCTATGGTGCAACAAAAAAAGAATATGAAATTCTTTCGATTACAGATAACACTTTGTATCTAAGGGTACAGGGAACTGAAACCGGAAATGCCTGGTACATTAAAATGATACCAGCTACCAAGTAATTCTCAAATAGGTTGATTGTTGGTTAGGAAAGGAGGAGGTATTCATTCTCCTCCTTTCATTTTGATAAATTATATCCTTCCAATCTACCCGATAGTTAATTCAAGATTACATAGTTAGCTTGCCCGGTTTGTAAATGGCATACACGAAATGTATGGAATATAAGTGAGCAATCACAATACATACATAAGGTAATGATGATTTTTTAAATTTAATTGTAGCTCTCAATATTCTTATAATAGTGCCATGAACAAAATAACTCTAATTTCTTTATTGCTGATTTTTACAACTTTAGCCTGTAAAAAGACTGATGATTCAGGAGCTGATCTTGCTCCTTCAAATCTATCTATATCAACAACAGTAGGCATTGATGGCAGTGGTAATGTTTCATTTACTGCTACTGCTACCAATGCTACATATTACACTTTTGATTATGGAGATGGGCAAACTGAAGTTTCTGTGACTGGCATCACAACCCATCAATATTATGCTTCCGGGGTTTTCACAGTAGCTGTAGTTGCGAAAAACGCTGGCAAATTAACAGCATCTAAATCCACGATTGTTACTATATCAGTTGTTCAAGGTATGATTTGGTCGGATGAATTTAATACGCCAGGTCTGCCAGATCCAACAAAATGGGGTTATGATCTCGGTGGCGGAGGCTGGGGAAATAACGAAGTTCAATATTATACCGACAAGGCTGATAATGCAATTGTTTCGGATGGTACCCTGAAAATAAATCTTAAAAAAGAAAATAACAGTGGTAGCCAATATACTTCAGCCAGGCTTCTCAGCAAAGGTAAATTTTCATTCAAATATGGTACAATCGAAGCGCGTATCAAATTGCCTGCCGGTGGTGGTACCTGGCCAGCATTCTGGATGTTGGGCGATAATATTTCATCCGTATCATGGCCCGCCTGCGGCGAAATTGATATTATGGAACATGTAGGAAACCAGCTAAATAAAATTTTCAGCACCATGCATTATCCAGGTCATTCAGGGGGGGGCGGTGTTGGCAGTACAGTGGTGATTTCTAACGCCACTACGGAGTTTCATGTCTATAAATGCGAGTGGTCGGCTGCATCTTTGAAGTTTTATGTGGATAACGTTCTTTTTTACACTTTCAGCAATACCGGCAGTTATCCTTTTAATCAGAATTTTTTCATAATCATGAATGTTGCCATGGGAGGCAACTTTGGAGGAGCTGTTGATCCGGCATTTACCAGCGGAACCATGGAAATTGATTATGTTAGAGTTTATCAATAGGTAAACTATGATAGTTAAATAATTGTAATTAAGTGCTTTATTTAACTATAACTATAATCTCCACTAGTGTTTTCCATTAATAGTTGGAATGTTAACTGTTAGTTTTAAAGAAACCATAAAATGAAAACATCAAGCATTCACTTATTAGCATTTTTAATGTTAATTATGCCCGCATTCTCTATTGCCCAGAAACAATTACCGGTAACCGTGTACGAGACGTCGGCAAGTGGTAATAAACTCACCCTGGTTTCTAATTTCTCTGCCAAAGGCAATGTATCCTCTGTTAAATTATTGCCTGATCAATTGTTTCAAACAATTCTCGGCTTTGGCGGATCGTTTACTGAATCGTCGGCATATTTATTAAACAAAATGAGCAAGGCAAAGCGGGAAATGATTCTGGATGCCTATTTCGGCGAAACCGGTGCCCGATATTCACTCACCCGCACGCACATGAGTTCCTGTGATTTTTCCTTAGGACATTATTCCTATGCACCTGTTGCCGGGGATAAAGATTTAGAACATTTTTCAATAAATGAAGACAAGCACGACATTCTTCCAATGATCAGGGATGCAAAGGCCACATCCAAAGAAGGTTTCAAAATTATAAGCTCGCCTTGGACGGCGCCTCCCTGGATGAAAGATAATAACAGTTGGTTGGGTGGAAAACTGTTGCCCCAATGCCAGGATACCTGGGCTTTGTTTTTTTTAAAATATTTAGATGCATATAAAGCCGAAGGAATCAACATTTGGGGATTTACAGTAGAAAATGAGCCTTTGGGCAACAACAATAATTGGGAAAGTATGATTTTTAGTCCCGACGAAATGACTGATTTTGTAAAAAATCACCTGGGACCGAAATTGAAATCCGATGGTCGGGATATAAAAATACTTGGTTATGACCAAAACCGTGGTGAAGAATTGAAGCAATGGGCTGATGTGATATATCGCGACGAATCCTCCTCGAAATATTTTGATGGTATAGCAGTGCATTGGTATGCAAGTACATACGATTGGTTTCCTGAATCGCTTCAATATGCTCACAAGTCAGCGCCTTCCAAATATATTATTCAAACTGAAGCATGTCTTGACGGACTGGTACCCAAGTGGAACGACGATAAATGGTACTGGTCCAAAGAAGCCAAGGACTGGGGTTGGGATTGGGCTCCTGCCGATCAAAAATACCTACATCCAAAATATGTACCTGTTTTCAGGTATGCCCGCGATATTATCGGATGCCTTAATAATCATGTAAATGGATGGATTGACTGGAATATGGTTTTGGATAAACAAGGCGGACCTAACTGGTTTAAAAACTGGTGTGGTGCTCCCATACTTGTAGATCCAGATAAGGACGAAGTGTATATTACTCCCATTTATTATGTAATGGCTCATTTTAGTAAATACATGCGTCCGGATGCCATAAGGATAGGATTTGAAAATTCCGATGCTGATCTGATGATAACCGCTGTTCAGAATCCCGATCACAGCCTGGTAGTTGTAGTGCTGAACCAGGGCTCAGAAGCTAAAAACTTTACCCTTACTCTGGGTGCTGAATCAACCTCTGTATCCATTAGTGCTAATGCCTTGCAAACTATTGTTATCTCAAAAAATAACCATCTTTAAATAATAAATCAAAATCTAATGGAAAAGCACAAAACAGCATCCGAAGATGTAGTGCCAGTCGGGCAAAAAATTGCCTTTGGTGCAGGTAATTTAACCAACCAGCTTTTGCCAGCCGCATTAGGCATATTTATGTTTTTTTTAGTGGTATCTTTTAAAATGAGTCCTTACAAGGCAGGGATATTGGCTGCTATTCCACGGTTTATGGATGCTGTACTCGACCCAATTATGGGCTATATCTCCGACAATACCCGGTCGAGATGGGGGCGTAGGAAACCATACATTTTTGCCGGTGCCATACTGGTTGGTATCAGTTTTATGGCAATGTGGCAAATATCTCCCCAAAATGGCGAAACGTTTAATTTTATTTACTTTTTATTAATGTCGCTTATCTTTTATCTTGGTTATACCATTTTTGCAGCTCCACTTATAGGGTTAGGTTACGAAATGACTCCTGACTATAATGAAAGGACACGCTTAATGGCTATTTCGCAGGTTATGGGACAGATTGCATGGATGATAGCTCCCTGGTTCTGGTTTATCATCAGCCGCCCCGAAATATATTCAACTCCCGATGTGGGTGTACGCAATTTGGCTATCTGGGTAGGAGGGCTTTGCCTGGTATTAGGAATCATGCCTGCATTATTTTGTAAAGAACTTGACCAAACCCGTTTAACCGGGCAATCCAAGCTATCCTTCAAAGAACTTTCAGCCAATATGAAACATTTTTTTGTAGGTATAAAGCAAACAATCTACAACAAACCTTTTTTACGTTTGTGCGGAGCAACGTTCCTGGTATTTAATGGGTTTCAGACTGTAGCTCAGTTTTCATTCTTTATTATCATTTATTACTTGTTCAAAGGCGATCAGGCTGCTTCCGGTCAGTTTCCGGCATGGTTTGGTACTATAAGTGCAGTAGCAACGGCTGTTTTAGTGATTCCTATTATTACATGGATGTCGACCCATATCGGCAAGAAAAATGCTTTTGTGGTTTCGTCATTGATATCTGTGGTTGGATACGGCTTAAAATGGTATGGATTTCACCCGGGAATGCCCTGGTTAATATTTATGCCTATACCGCTGATGTCTTTTGGTATCGGAGGCTTGTTTACATTAATGATGTCGATGACGGCTGATGTGTGCGACTATGATGAACTCAGAAACGGAATGCCACGCAAAGAAGCATTGTTTGGAGCCGTGTACTGGTGGATGGTAAAACTGGGAACATCCCTGGCTTTATTGGTAAGCGGTATTGTGTTGAGTGCTGTAGGATTTGATCAGAATGTTCAGGTTCAGACTGCAGAAACCATTACGCGGCTTCGTATTGCCGATATATCTATTCCTTCGGTTACAGCGCTGCTGGCGATAATTGTTATGTGGAAATACAACATTACCGAAAAAAGGGCGCGCGAAATCCGTGATGAATTGGTTGCACGCAGGGGAAAGCTTTAGATTAAACTTCTAAATTAAAAAATATGTCATACAGAGCAGGAAGAACAATGTCGCTGGCAGGAATCGCGGGAGCCGATTTCGCCCATAAAACTAAAGCAGAAATTCAGAAAATATTCGATTCTGTTTTAGGTGACGGTATGCACGGACTTTGCTTTAGTTTATATGAAGAAGGTCAGAAACCTGGCGATATTATTACCGAAGATCAGGTTAGGCGAAGAATGGAAATTATCAAACCCTATACAAAATGGATCCGGTCGTTTTCGTGTACTGATGGCAATGAACTTATTCCTAAAATTGCCAGGGAGTATGGTTTACAAACGTTGGTTGGCGCCTGGCTTGGTGATGATGCCGAAATTAACGAACGCGAAATTGCCGGTCTGATTAAATTAGCTAAAGAAGGATTTGTGGATATTGCTGCTGTGGGCAATGAAGTGCTGTATCGCAAAGATTTGACCGAAGAAGAACTGATTGATTTTATTAAGCTGGTTAAAGAAGCCATTCCCGATGTACCCGTTGGCTATGTTGATGCTTATTATGAATTTTCGAGCTGCCCGCGTATTACCGAATTATGCGATGTCATCCTGGCGAATTGCTACCCGTTTTGGGAAGGATGCAGTTTTGAATATTCACTTCCATACATGAAAAACATGTATTACCAGGCACTTAATGCTGCTAAAGGGAAAAAAGTAATCATCACCGAAACCGGTTGGCCCAGCCAGGGGAAAAGCCTTCAAGGTGCCCATCCATCTTTCGAAAATGCACGAAATTACTTTATCAATACACAACTTTGGTCGAAAGCCGATGGTATCGAAATCTTCTACTTTTCTTCGTTCGACGAATCGTGGAAAGTTGGTGCCGAAGGCGATGTAGGTGCATATTGGGGAATCTGGGATAAAAATCAAAATCTTAAATTCTAATACGTTTCTCATTTTGAAAGTAGAAAAACAGAAACTTGTTTTTGAATTCGGGAAAGCAATTTGTTACTCCGGATTCAGAGAAGGTCAGCAGCCAGGAGGCATTGTGCCTGATTACGAGGAAATTAAAGAGGATTTGCTTATACTTCAAAAACAATGGAAGTATCTGCGTTTATTCGATTGCGATAAACATGCCGAAACCGTTTTGCAGGTAATAGAAAAAGAAAAACTCGATTTCAAAGTGATGCTGGGGGTTTATATTGTGGCCGAGATGAATAATTTCGGATGTCCATGGGGAGGTACATATCCCGAAGAGGTATTGACAGCTAATAAAACCAGGAATTTCAACCGGATTACGGATCTTATAACCTTTGCCAATCGATATCCCGATATCATTTTCGCACTATCGGCAGGTAATGAAGCCTGTGTTGATTGGACGGATCATTATGTTCCTGTATCAAGCGTAATCAACTACGTAAAAATGATAAAAGCCGGTGCCAGGCAGCCGGTAACATTTTGCGAAAACCATGTACCCTGGATTACCAAACTTAAAGACCTGGCCGATGAACTTGATTTTATTTCCATTCATACCTATCCTGTTTGGGAGTATAAAAGCATTCACGAAGCCATTGATTACACTAAACAAAACTATTATTCGGTGGCCGAAAAGTATCCTGACAAACTGGTTATAATTACCGAAGCAGGCTGGGCAACCAATTCAAATGGCAGAGGAATAGATCCTGGAAATGTGAGTGAAGAAAACCAGGAAATTTATTACAACGATTTGATGAGCTGGATTGAAAAGGATCGTGTTTTAACCTTTGTTTTTGAGGCTTTTGACGAACCATGGAAGGGATCGCCAGAACCTTTGGAACCCGAAAAACACTGGGGCCTGTTTAACGTTGACCGAACACCCAAACTGGTAATGAAAAGACTTCAGTATAAAAAATTTCAGGAATAAATGAGTACCATGTAAGCTCCTAAACTGCTTTTGAATTGCTCTGTCAAATACGTATTCGCACTGTTTTATTCTATGCCTGTTTGAAATGCTCACATTAACAAACTTTAAAAAATAGTTATATGAAAAGAAATCTATTGGCATTTGTTCTTTTTTTGTTTGTAACAACTGTTTTTGCTCAGTCAGGTAAAATTTCAGTTGTGAAAAATGATAAGGGAATAAAATTAGTAGTAAATGGAAATGACTATATGATTAATGGGATGAATTGGGACTATTATCCCATAGGAACCAACTTTTCCTATAGTCTGTGGAAACAACCTGACGATGTAATCAGAGCAGCACTGGACGCTGAAATGTCGCTTCTGAAAAATATGGGAGTAAATACCATCAGGCAATATGTTGGTATTCAGCCTAAATGGATTCAATATATTTATGAAAAATATGGCATTTCTACCATTANNTTAACCATTCCTTCGGACGTTATGGCCTTACAATAAATGGTGTGTGGGTTCCCAATACTGAATATTCCGATGCTGCTACACGCATTTTACTACTCAAACAGGTAAACGAAATGGTTAAAGAGTATAAAAATACTCCGGGTTTGCTTATGTATATGCTTGGAAATGAGAATAATTATGGCCTTTTCTGGGATGGAGCCGAAACTGAAGATATTCCGGTTCATGACCGTAAATCAACCATCAGAGCTNNGAGCTGAGCATATGTATAAGCTCTTCAATGAGGCATTTCTTGAAATTAAAAAGACAGATACTTCCATACCAGTAGCCATGTGTAATGGCGATCTACTATTCCTCGACATTATTGCAAAAGAATGTAAGGATGTGGATGTTTTTGGCATTAATTGCTATCGGGGAAAATCATTTGGCGATTTATTCGATAAAGTTAAGTCAACATTTGATAAACCGGTTATGTTGACTGAGTTTGGTGCTGATGTGTACAATGAGATTAACATGGTGGAAGACCAGAAATCACAGGCCGAATATGATGTTTTGAACTGGAAAGAAATATATGAAAATGCCGCCGGATTAGGCAAAGCTGCCAATGCAATAGGTGGATTTACATTTCAGTTCAGCGATGGATGGTGGAAATATGGTCAAACCAGTAACCTGGAAGTACACGATAATCATGCTTCATGGAGCAACGGCGGGTATCAGTACGACTATGTTTCTGGAGAAAATAACATGAACGAGGAGTGGTTTGGTATCTGTGCCAAAGGCGAAACCAATGAAAGAGGACTTTACTTGCTTTATCCCCGTGCAGCTTATTATGCATTAAAAGAAGCCCATAACCTGAATCCGTATGCCGATGGTACAACTCTTGCCGGGGTTGATGCCCATTTTGCCAAAATACAGGTTGAAGCAGCCGTTCTTCAGGCCAGGGGCGACAATGCAAGCCTTTTAGGTGAACAATCGAAAAAAGTTCAGGTAGGCGTTAGAGGCGAAATTACTTCCTATTACACAGGAGGCTATTTAACAGCTACTCCAAAAGAAAAAACACCTGAATACACAGGCTATCCTAACGCGCAGGGCTTCGACCACATGCAGTCCTTTTATGTGAATGTGGATGCTAAACCTACGGATAATATTCACGCCTATGTATCTTTTAACATCCTTGGAAATGTTGCCGAAAAACCCATTGATGAAATATTTTATGAAAACCGCGGGCGTGCCAATACAATTACAACAGACCAGGGGACTACTATTGATATATCGGCCGCAGAACGAGTAAAATTGTACCGTGCAGAATTCGATTGGAATGGTAAATGGTTTAACCTGAAAGGATTTTACCGCACAGGCCATTACCACTGGGGCTACGAAGGCGACTTTTTTGGTCTCTATTCAGAAACTAATTATGGTCCAAACCTGGATATTTACAATGGAAATGCTCCTAATGGCTTTGAAGTGGAAGCCAAAAAATCACTTAAAGGTTTGAAAATTGCTTTTGGACCTGAGCTCTGGTGGGGCGCAAACCCGGCAATACTTTTAAAATACAGCCGTACATTCATGGATTTTGATATCAGCGGCATATATCACGAGGACCTGGAGCAACGTAAGTCGGCCGAAAGTTCGTTTGCTATACCGGTTCTTAAAAATCGCAGGGCTACTTTAGAGGTGAAAAGAAAATTTGATTCGTTTGGATTCCAACTGGGTGGAATCTGGTCGGGGCAAACAAAAAATGGCAAAATTTACCAGATTGCAGAAGGTGAAACTGGGAATTATACCGTTTACCAGGATGAAATTACTTCCAAAGATAACTGGGGTGGAAAAGCAAAAGTAACCTATACACGAGGACCGATAAACTTTTACGCCCAGGGCGCTGTAATGGGACTGGTTGCCGATGGTGGTACCGATTATACAAAAACATTTATTGGCTGGACACTTAAAGACTGTGGCAGTGGAAATCAGTATAATTTCCTTTCGGGTTTTACATACCAGATTGGTGATTTTCAGATAGCCCCTAATTTCCTTTGGCAAAAACCAATTGTAGGTCCAATTGCAAGCGATGTTCCCGAACCGGGCCGCCCAAGAAATATTCTGGACGATCCTTTCGCCGTTAGAGCAAACAGAGAAACCACCGCGGGCGAACTTCTCATTGGTTATGATCCTACTCCGGGCACCTGGATGTACGACTGGGATAGTGATATGAAAGAAGATGCGCCACTCGCCGTCAGCCTCGATTTCGTATATCGTCATTTGCCAACCACACAGGATGCAGCTATAGGTGTAATGGCTAACCGGTCATTTTTTGCTTTCGATGGCGCCCCAAAACCACACGACCTGTGGGAAGTAAATACGCGCTTTGTGTCAAAATTAAACAGTAATTTTGGATTAATAGCCAAAATCTTGTTCGGTACCGCACAATCAAACGGCAGCGACGAAAGACTTATTAAGCGCTTTGGTGGCGATTTGACCATGTTCTACAATAAAGTGCGATTAATGTCAGCAGTTAAGGTAAATGACTGGGGGCCATACGATTATTACCGCGATTTTAACCTTACTTTCCCGCTTCAATTAATGGCTGATTTCTCAACATCTGTAGGTAAAGCCAATTGGTTTAATCTACCTGATACACGATTCGGAATTCGTGGTACCTGGCGTTCGATGGACCAGTATTCACCACGGTATGCGCCCACTTATATTATGGACCCCTCTGGCGAAATGAAACCAGATCCCACAGCTGTTGGATATGATAACGGTAATGAATGGGAAATCAGAGTTTATTTGAATTTTAGTATAGGTAAGTGAACAAACTAATAAAAGAAACCTATGAAAAAACATAACACCAACTATATCGCAAGCGCTTTGCTTACAGCGATCATTATTATGTCAGTAGCCGGTTGCAAAAAAGATACAGCCAATTTAGAATTGGCAACAAACTATCCTACTAACCCCGAGATTTTTATTGATGGTTTCAGTCGTGACCTGAAATTTGATGCCTGGGGAAAAGTATCCAATTTTGACATTGATTATACTGTTAAATACAAAGGAACAACCTCTATGAAAATTGCTGTTCCCGATGCCAGCGATCCTGCAGGAAATTTCGCTGGCGGAGTATTTTATACTTCAATGGCCCGCAACCTGTCAGGATATGATGCCATTACATTCTGGGCAAAAGCAACTCAGGCTACCACTATGAATGCCAGCTATGGTGGCTATCCAGACAGCCCAGGCACCTTTTCAGATGCATATAAGGTTGCTGTAGATGTGAAATTAAATTCCAACTGGCAAAAGTGTATCATACCAATACCAGATCCATCGCTCTTAACAAGTCTAAAAGGAATGTTTTCATATGCTGCCGGAGCCCTGGCTGACGGTTCGGGATACACTATCTGGATTGATGAAGTGAAGTTTGAGAAATTAGGAACACTCGCACATCAAAAACTTACAATCTCAAATATAGCTTCCTGGCCGGCAGGTACAGGTTTTATAGGTCAGAGTTTTAACTGCGAGGTAGTTGAAACTGTTAACATGCCCGATGGCATTAATACAACCTTAGCAGTGCCTCCTGCTTATTTAACGTATACATCATCCGATAACAATGTAGCCACAGTAAATTCTGCTGGGGTTGTAACACTGATTGGAAAAGGCTCGGCAACTATCACTGTAAAATTGGGCGATCTTACTGCTTCTGGAACGGTAACATTAACAAATGCTGTGCCGATGGCTCCTACACCAGTTGTGCCAGCCGAAAATGTTATATCTCTGTACAGCGATGCATATTCAAGTATCCCGATCGATACTCCGAAATGGGACTACGTTACCAATACATTGAAAATAATTACAGTTAATGGGAATAACATTATGAGCTTTAGCACTTTCAGCTATTTGCCAATTACATTCAGTCCTATAAATGCAACGGCAATGACTCATTTGCACATGGATATTTATGTGGTTGCTCCAACGCTAACTAACCAACCGGTCCGACTCGTGCTCAAAGATAATGCTGCTGGTGAAAAAGGAATCAACTACAGCGCAGGTTTAACTACAGGTATTTGGAAAAGCCTGGATGTTCCTTTGTCGAGTTTTGGATTAAGTTCAAAATCAGCATTGGTGTTTTTGATTATTGCCTCTGATCCTCAAAGCCCGAAAATGACGGATTTGTACTTAGACAATGTTTATTTTTATCATAACTAGTTGTTGGTGAATGAACTTTGTTCAAAATATTTAAAAACATTCAAAAAAGGATGCCATGAGAAACACTAAAATATTAATAACACAATGGGCCGCCCTAATGGTTTTAATAATCAGCTTGTTGAGTTGTGAAGATTCCTCTGAAATTAAAACCCGTAATTGGGAACTCACCTGGCAGGATGAATTTAATACCATTGCTGCTGACAGCTTGCCCGATGCCACTAAATGGACCTATGACTTAGGTGGCGGAGGATGGGGAAATGCAGAGTGGCAAACGTACACCAACAGTAAAAATAATGCAAAACTCGATGTTGTTGATGGTATCGGATGCCTTAAAATTACAGCCAGGTACGATGGTACAAATTACACTTCGGCCCGTTTAAAAACCAAAGGTCTTTTTGAACAGGCATACGGACGTTTTGAAGCTCGCATCAAAATGCCCTATGGCCCTGGTATGTGGCCGGCTTTCTGGATGTTGGGTAACAACAGTGAAACTTCCCCGTGGCCTCAGTGTGGCGAAATAGACATTATGGAATACAAAGGACAAGAGCCTGGTTTTATTCACGGAACTCTTCATGGTCCTGTTTTGTACAGCGGAAAAGCGCTAACACAAACCTATGGCTTGCAAAACGCCAGGTTCGACACGGATTATCACCTTTTTGCAGTGGAATGGACCGAAGGTTCAGTTGACTTCTATGTTGACCAAACCTTGTACAAACGCATTTCTAAATCAGAGGTGGAAAGCAAGGGCGGAAGCTGGGTTTACGATCATCCTTTTTATATGATTATTAACCTGGCGGTTTGTGGCAATTTTGTGGGTTTTTCGGTTGTTGGTACTACTTTCCCACAAACGCTGTATGTTGATTATGTGCGGGTTTACAAAGAAGCAATGTGATCAGAAAATATTAAAGTGGAATACACATCAGTAACTCTTTTAAAAATTACCCGGCTTTGCTTTCAAGGGTGGATAGTGCCAGAAGACTGATTACTTCACCAGTATAAAAAGCTACTTCTTTTTTTTATAAACAGGGAAAAAGAGGTATTTAGTTCAATCCTTTATTCACAATCAAAAATCAAATCTTATGAAAAAATTTACACGCTTTGTATTGCTGATAGCCTTGCTGACGATCAGCGGTTGGGGGTTTGCCCAATCTACCATTGATTTTGAGACCGTTGGCCAAAACTGGCTTTGGACGGCTTTTGCAAATGGTGCCGGTGGAGGGGATAATCAGGCCGGATTAACATGCCCGGTTGCCAATCCTGCTACTACGGGTATTAACACTTCAGCAAATTGTTTGAAATTTATTGATGACGCAACTGCTGCCNNGCTACCAAAATAGTTAAGGTTATGGTATATAAAAACAAAATAAGTAATTTTAAGTTAAAACTTGAAGGTGCGGATTTTGGTGGTGGAACAGAATTTCCAGGTGTAAACACTGTTATCGATCAGTGGGAAGAATTATCTTTTGACTTAACTGCTCATGTAGGAAAGAAGTTCAATAAATTAACTTTCCTACCTGATTTCAACGAACCTCGTACATCAGCAGGTACCATTTATATTGATAATGTTTTATTACCTACAATCACTCCTCCGGCTATTACCGCTCCAACCTCCATAGTTACACCTACCGTGCCTGCTGCAAGTTCATTGTTTGTGTATAGTAGTAATTATCCATACACTCCTTTCCCCGGCCTGGAATTGGCTCCCAATTGGGGCCAGGTTAGTTTTGGAACAGTTTATGCTCCTTATTCGGTTAATGGCAAAAATGTATTATCCTATCTGCCTCTGGCATACCAGGGAATGGCATTCGATAACGCCAAACAAGATGTTTCTAAAATGAAATATTTGCATCTTGATTTATGGGCCCTAGATGCATCGGCTACTCCGTTCAGGGTATATCTTATTGGTACTGTCGGCGATAACTTTGTTGAAAAAACCATAACTACAGGTACTACATCCTGGGTTGGACTTGATATTCCTTTATCAGAATTTGCCGCTGGCGGAGTGAGCTTAAATTCAATTCGTCAGTTGAAATTTCAATGTGCTGAATGGACTGTAAATGGTGCTAATTCAAATAAAACTCTTTTCCCTAATATCTATATCGACAATATTTATTTCTGGACGGATGAAACACCTACAATTGCTGTAAATCCTGGTTCACTTAATGTTGCCTCTGCAGCCGGCAGCACCAACACCTTTGATATCACTACTGAAATCGGATGGACTCTTGCCAGCGATCAAACCTGGCTAACCGTTAGCGATCAAACCGGTACCGGAAATAAAACCATTACCGTAACAGCAGCGGCAAACACGGCAACTACAGCCAGAATTGCTATAGTAACGGTTACTGCTAGTGATGCTTCAACTAAAACTGTTACTGTAACACAGGATGGTGTGCCGGTTGTTGTACCAGCTGCCCCAACACCTCCTGCAAGAGATGCTGCCAGTGTTATCTCTTTTTTCAGCGATGCCTATACAAATGTTACAGGAACCAATTTCGCACCGGGCTGGGGACAAGCAACAGTTGTAAGTGATGTAACCCCTGGCGGCAATGCAGCTAAGAAGTACTCAAATTTCAATTATATGGGAATTGATTTTAGTGGCAATCACCAAAATGCAAGTGCTATGACTATGTTGCATGTAGATATTTATCCAATTGATGAAACAATTGTAAGGATTACACCAATTAGTCCTGGTCCTAAAGAATTACCAACGTTACTTCCAAACCTCACCATGAATACTTGGAATAGCAATGATATTCCATTGTCAGTATTCACCGGGGTTGTAATGAGTGACTTATTCCAATTCAAACTAGATGGTGGAACAAGTAAATCTTTTTACTTGGATAACCTTTACCTCTACGATGGAACCGTCGGTATAAGTAAACTTGACAAATCGGGCATTTCGATTTATCCTAACCCTGTAAAGTCGAATTTATTTATTAATGGTTTGCCACAAAATGCTACTGTTAAAATTTACGACATGAGAGGAAAATTGATTTTGAACAGCCAGAATGGAGATAATCAGATTGACGTAAACAACCTTACAAAAGGAGTTTATAGCATTCAGATTTCAGGCAGGAATGGAATTACAACCAAAAAATTTGTAAAAGAATAATTCTTTCTGAAGCCCGCAGCAAAACATCTTGCTGCGGGCTTGCTTTTTTTTGTCAAATTCATACGAACAGCAAACAAAATACTGGTTTGCACATACAATTGTAGGTTTAAGAGGCATTAGGAGATTTTGTGATAACGTTCATACGCATTTTTGCCCGACCGATGCTTTTCTCCATCAACAATTTTTCTATGAATACCATCAACTATACTTATAGCTATGAATAACAAAACGTTACGTTTGTTACATGTAAAAAAGAACAACTGGATGAGGTTTAGGCCTGTTCCGTTTTTGGTGGTTATTATACTAATTTCTCAGATTTCGATGGCTCAAAACTGGGTGTTGCGCTGGCAGGATAATTTCGAAAACGGAATACTCGACCAAACCAATTCCTGGAACGTGGAAAACGATGGAAACGGAGGTGGCAACAGCGAGCTACAGTATTACATCCCGGGCAATGTTACAATCGAATCCTATCAAGGCCTGAAATGCCTGGTGCTCAGCGCAAAAAAAGAAAATTATTTGAATAAGAATGTTACCTCTGGTCGCTTGAACTCCCAGGGCAAGATATATTTTCAATATGGTAAAGTTGAATCACGTATAAAATTACCTTCAACAGCTAATGGCTTATGGCCGGCATTCTGGTTTCTGGGAAACGACTATTTATATGATATTAATGCAGTTACATCAAACTGGCCTGTTTGCGGCGAAATTGATGTAATGGAATGCGGAAACAGTGCCGGCATAGCCAATAACACACAATCAACCAATATGGGTGGAGCTTTGCATTGGGGACCTACACCGGGAAACGCCAATCACAGCATGGATTATACAAATGTTAATGCACCTTATTCCATTCAGGATGACGAATTTCATTTATACACACTTATCTGGGATGCCGACAGCATAAAAATGTATCTCGATCAGGATAAATATCCAAAAGCAAAGCCCTATTATAAACAAAGTATTCAGAATGGGGCAACTACACCAAATGCTGGTGGTGGAAATTTTAATAACATTTACGACCAATTTCATAAACCTTTTCATATTATCTATAACCTGGCCATAGGAGGCACTTATGTGGGAATATATGATATCAACAAGATTACAGCCCTAGCCAATGGCCCGGCCAAAATGTATATCGATTATATCCGTATTTATCAGAAAGGGGATGCAGGGGAGTTGTTTACCGGGCCTTCCAATGCGGCCGATACTCAGGTTCCAACGCTGACAACAGCAACTTTAGGATCAGTAACAAAAACTACGGCCGAAATATTACTCAATGGAACCGACAACAGTGGAAGTGTTATTTATACAGTTTCTTACAACGGAAATACGACCTCAACAGAAGGTGCTTCGGGCACTTCTAAATCATTTTTGGTTACAGGTTTGTCAGCCGGTACCACTTATAATTTTACTGTAACTGTCAGGGATGCAAGCGGTAACACGGCTGCGGAATCATTGCCTGTTACAGCAACTACATTGGCAAATAACGAGTGTGCAGGATTGTCGACTGAAGCTTCCAATATTGGTCAGGTTGGTTTTTTGCCATTCCAAACCGGTTACAGCTATACCTTCACAACTTCAGGTACCGATGTTATAATAACCTTCGAAATGCTCGACAGTAAAGAGGTTGCTAATGCATATCTCTGGAATTACACATCGGGCTTTTCTGAAAATAAAATCACCAATATAAATGGTAAAATTTATTCGTATACCCTCACTAAACAAACCATTGGGGCGAAGATTAAAGTTGCCTGCAAATTCGAAGTTCAGGGAGGTAGCTGTGTAACCCAACAACTGACGTACACCGTTGGTAATACATGCACCGTTAATACAGCGATAAAAACCGATATGATTTCAAATGTCAGCTGTTATCCGAATCCGGTTCAAAATGTATTGCATCTTGAGCTGCTTGAAGAAAATAATCGTTTATCGGTATTTGATATGATTGGGAATAGAGTGTTTGAAGATTCAATACCGGGAGTTTTCAATTTCGATATGAGTGCATACAAAGCAGGTTTTTATTTTCTGAAAATACAAAATACCAAGGGAATCAGAAACATTAAAGTGGTAAAAGTGTAATTATCCATCTAAATTCAAAATCACCATGTTAAACCTGCACAACCAGAGTTTCCCCAAAAATATCACATTCGTTTTCCCCAAAGGAGGGGTAATCCTTAATGCTACGACGGGAGTAAGTGTAAGGTACGGGAATTTCGTTTTTAAAATTCACGACCAGGAACTGATTTGCCGTGGCGATTGGGCAAAGAAAGTCGTTCGGAATTAGCGTCAAACAGAACGGGTTCATAAAATGGGCTATGGCTCAGAACCAATCAAATTGTAATAATTGAATAAAAAAAGAGCATATTTGTATGAAACCGAAATCAATTTATTTAGGAAATACAGCAATAAACCTCAATAAACAGGAGGTTTCCGGCCAATTTGTGGTAATCGGCACTGAAAAATTCTACAAAATCAGTAACATCAACCAGATGCCTGATTTCTTTATGACAATTGTCAGCGATTCGGACCATTGGATGTACCTTTCCAGTAATGGTTCCTTGTCGGCAGGCCGAAAAGACAGGAATAATGCTTTATTTCCATACTACACGGTAGATAAAATTCATGATTACCGCGGTCGTACCGGTAACAAAACCTTTATGCTTGTTACCAAAGGGGAAAAAACATATTTATGGGAACCTTTTTCGGGCGAATCGGAAAAAAATTACACCATAAATCGTAATCTTTATAAAAGCATATACGGTAATAAAATTATTTTTGAGGAAATTAATGAGGATCTGGGCATTGGATTCCAGTATGGGTGGTACAACAGCGAGAAATTCGGGTTCGTAAAAAAATCGGAAATACTGAGTTTTACTCAGGAGACACTAAGTATCGAAATCCTTGATGGGATTGTGAACATCCTTCCTAACAGCGTGGATTACGATTTTCAGAATGCATACAGTAGTTTGCTGGATGCGTATAAAAAAAGCGAACTTTTGCCCGAAAGCAAACTGGGCTTGTTTATGCTCAGCTCTATACCTGTTGATAGAGCCGAACCAAGCGAATCACTCAGAGCGTCTTCGGTTTGGTTTTGTGGTAAAGATCTGGATGCAAAAATTCTGATTTCCACAGAGCAGGTTAATAATTTTATCCATGGAATTGCTGTTGAACAAGAGGTTGATATCAGGGCAAAGCGGGGTGCGTATTTTGTGAATGCAAGCTTTAATCTTCCCAAAGAAGCCCGCAAAGAGTGGATGATCGTTGCTGAAGTAAACCGCGACAGCAGCGATGTTGCCAATCTGGAGCTTTTCCTGAAAAAAACAGACAATATTGCTGAACTTATTAAAGCTGATATCCTCATAGGAACTGAAAAACTGAAACAAATTGTTTCCAGAGCGGATGGAATACAGGTTAGTAATGAAGAATTGACCGTTGCACGTCATTTCTCGAATACCCTTTTCAATGTAATGAGGGGAGGGGTTTTTACCAATAACTATCTTATTGATGTGGTGGATTTTAAGCTTTTTGCAAAGCAGATTAATAAGCAGGTCAGCATAAAGCAAAAATCCTGGTTCGATCAGTTGCCTGGCGAAATCAATTATCCGGATTTATTGAAACAAGCTGAAAATGCAGCGGATCCTGACTTGCAGCGGATTTGTTACGAGTACCTGCCACTCACTTTCAGTCGCAGACATGGAGATCCAAGTCGTCCCTGGAACCAGTTTTCCATTGAAACAAAAAATGAAGACGGTTCTGTTAAGTTGAATTACCAGGGCAACTGGAGGGATATTTTTCAGAATTGGGAAGCCTTAGGATTTTCGTTTCCTGAGTTTTTGGAAGGAATGATCAGCAAATTTTTAAATGCCAGCACTCCCGATGGATACAACCCTTACCGTATAACCCGCGCAGGCATCGACTGGGAATGTCCTGATCCGCACGATCCCTGGTCTTACATTGGTTACTGGGGCGATCACCAGATTATTTACCTGCAGAAATTTCTCGAATTATCAAATGAGTTTCATCCTGGCCAATTGGATGAAATGCTCTTAAAAGAACTTTTTGCATATGCCAATGTACCTTACCGCATAAAATCATATTCTGAAATAGTTAAAAATCCGAAAGATACCATTGTATTTGATTTTGAATTGAATGATAAAATCAAAGAACAGGTTAGGAATACAGGTGCTGACGGACGATTATTAATGGACCAAAAAGGTGATATTTACCGTGTTAACCTTACAGAGAAAATTCTGGTAACACTCCTAGCGAAGTTAAGCAACTTCATCCCTGAAGCAGGCATTTGGCTTAATACGCAACGCCCCGAATGGAATGATGCCAACAATGCACTGGTAGGCAACGGCGTTTCTATGGTTACTTTGTACTACATGCGTCGCTTCCTCAAATTTTGGTTCGAAAAATTCCGGGAAACAGAAATTCAGGAGATCGCTGTTTCAGAAGAAGTAAAAATATTGTTTGACAATATCCATGCACTTTTTGCTGAAAATACCTCCTTGCTCGAAAACGGGTTTTCAAATACCGACCGGCGGCTATTTGCCGATATTTTGGGCGAAGCAGGAAGTACCTACCGCGAGGCTATCTACTATAAATCATTTTCAGGCAAAAGAAAAGAAATTAAAGTTAAAAACCTGCTTGATTTTGTAAACCTAAGTTTGCAGTATATCGATCAATCAATTAAGGTAAACAAACGGGATGACGGCCTATACCATGCATACAACCTGGTTTCAGTTTCAGACAATAGAATGGCTATCCGTCATTTGTATGAAATGCTTGAAGGACAGGTTGCTGTTTTAAGTTCCGGGTATCTTTCAGTACAGGAAAGTCTTGATGTGCTTAACTCGCTAAAGTATAGTAAGTTGTTTCGTCGCGATCAATACAGTTATCTGCTTTATCCAGATAGGCAATTGCCTCGTTTCATTGAAAAAAATAATATCCCTTCAGGCAAAATACACGAATCAAAACTACTTTCAGAATTAATTTCAGCCAATGATTCTTCCATCTTACGAAAGGACGATCTTGGAAATTATCATTTTAACGGGGCATTCCGCAATGTTGCTGTACTTGAAAATGCACTAAATCAGTTGGATAAAGCCCGATATGCTCATCTTGTTGACGAAGAAAAAGATATCATTCTTAATCTGTATGAACAGCTTTTCGATCATCAGTCCTTTACTGGTCGCTCTGGAACATTTTATGGGTACGAAGGATTGGGGAGTATTTACTGGCATATGGTATCAAAATTGTTGCTGGCATGTCAGGAGAGCTATTTCAGAGGTGTAGCCGAAAATGCCGATCCTGTTGTTTTGGGCAAAATAAAGGATCATTATTACGAAATTAATGCTGGTATAGGTTTACATAAATCGCCCTTATTGTACGGAGCATTCCCAACCGATGCATACTCACATACTCCGGGTAATGCAGGTGCACAGCAACCGGGTATGACCGGACAAGTGAAAGAAGACTTCCTCTCAAGAATGCACGAATTGGGTATTCATATCGAAGAAGGGGGAATTGTTTTCCGTTTGTCGTTGCTTGATCCTGCCGAACTTTTAACTATGGAAAGAGCTTTTGAGTACTATAATCTGCAAGGGGAATTGAAACAGATAAACCTTCATAAAGGGCAATTGGTATTTACTTTTTGCCAGGTACCGGTTGTTTACACTTTGTGCACGACCAATCAGATTAATATTACACTAGCTGATGGAAAAACAGTGGTCGTGACTGGTCAGGCGTTGAGCCAGGAACTGAGCAGTAAGGTTTTTCGCCGTACATCCGAAATTGTAAAAATTGAAGTTCAGTTCTCCGGCATGATCTAAAAAAAGAACAACAATTAAAAAACTTGGTTTACGAATAAATTTAAAACATTTCATTATGAACGAAATTGTATCGAAATTGTCGGTTAAGGAAAAAATCGGATACAGCCTGGGCGATACGGCTTCGCACTTTGTGTGGGATATGGTTGGTTTCTGGCTTTTGTTTTTTTACACTGATGTTTACGGGATTTCTGCAGCAGCTGCCGGAACCATTATGTTGGTTGCCCGCTTCTGGGATATGGCTATCGACCCGGTAATAGGGGTGGTATCAGACCGTACAAATACCCGCTGGGGAAAATTCAGGCCGTATATTCTCTTTGGTGCCATTCCCTATGCGGTACTGGCCATACTTACTTTTACAACCCCAAACCTGGGTGAAGTGGGCAAGATTGTTTATGCCGGTGCAACCTACGTGCTT
>DGQJ01000029.1:5836-14438 GCA_002389705.1 Bacteroidales bacterium UBA4417 | reverse complement strand
TTTATCGTAACCGGGCTTGCGCTTACCCTGGCTGAGTTTTTTGGGGGAGGCGATAAGGCCCGGGGATTTCAATACACGGTATTCCTTTTTGCCGGATTAAGCCTGGTTTTCTTTTTTATCACCTTCAAAACCACCAGGGAACGGGTTCAACCGCCCAAGGAACAGGAAAATTCTCTGAAGGAAGACATAAAAAACCTCTTCCGGAACAAGGCCTGGATCATACTGGCACTGGTAGGAATTATCTCATTCATCATGTTTGCCATGCAAAACGCAGCCATTGCATACTATTTCAAGTATTACCTCGGCCGCGAAAATAATGTTCAGCTCTTTAACGTTATAGGTACTGTTGCTCTTATCGTTGCCCTGCCATTATCAAAACCACTGGCCAAAAGGTTTGGAAATAAAAATGTATTTATCGGCAGTTCACTCATCTCCGGAGTGTTTTTTATGCTGATTTATATTGCCGGTGTAAATGACCTCACTACCATCTACATCTTCAACATCTTAGGTAAAATGGCATATGCCCCGGCTGTTCCGTTGCTTTGGACCATGATTGCTGATTCGGCCGATTATGGCGAATGGACAACCGGGCGCCGTGCAACAGGATTGTATTTTTCGGCAGCGGTATTTGCTCAGAAAGCCGGATGGGGTATAGGCGCAGCCATTGCAGGCTGGATATTGGCAGTTTCCGGTTTTGTTGCCAATGCCGTTCAGAACAATACTGCCATTACCGGTATAAAATTGCTGGTTTCGGTAATACCGGGTATTTTATACATGTCGTGCGCCTTGTTCATGATTTTTTATAAAATTGATTCAAAAACCACTGCACTGATGAAACAGGACCTGGATGCACGACGGGCTAAACAACAGTAACAGGCAAAGCTACGCCTGCTGAAAGATAAATTATGTAACTCTTAATACCTCAAAACTATAATTAAACTTCATTATGAATAATAAACAAAATGTACTGAAACTGCTTGTATTACTGGTTTTTGTCCTGCTTTTCTCCTCAACGGAAATAATGGCGCAGGGATTAAAAGCCAGCGGAAAGAAAATTGTTGACGATAAGGGAAACGAGGTAATTTTAAGAGGTATGGGCCTGGGCGGATGGATGTTGCAGGAACCCTATATGCTTGATATGAGTGGTTTTGCAGGTACCCAATGGCAGATTAAAGAAAAAACTGAAGCGCTGATCGGCAGTATTAACACCGAGACTTTTTACGATAAATGGCGCGCGAACCATTGTACCCGTCGCGATATCGATTCGCTGGCATCATGGGGGTTTAACTCGGTAAGGTTGCCGATGCATTATAACTTATATACATTACCTGTTGAGGATGAGCCTGTTGTTGGCGAAAATACCTGGCTCGAAAAAGGATTTTCCATGACAGATAGCCTGATAAGCTGGTGTAAGGCCAATCACATGTATGTGATCCTCGATTTGCATGCCGCTCCCGGAGGGCAGGGTAAAGACGCAGCCATCAGCGATGCCAACCCGGCAAAACCTACCTTGTGGGAAAGTACAGCCAACAGGTTGAAAACCATTGCGCTATGGCGGAAACTGGCCGAACGTTATGCCAACGAACCCTGGGTTGGCGCTTACGACCTGATAAACGAACCCAACTGGAGTTTTACTGCCGGTGGCAACCAGAATGGATGTTCCGAAAATCAGAATGCACCATTGCGCCAGATGTATATCGATCTGACCAATGCCATCCGCCAGGTCGACACAAAGCATATGCTCATCATTGAAGGCAACTGCTGGGGGAACAATTACAATGGAATATTCCCGCTGTGGGATAACAATATGGCTTTGAGTTTTCATAAATACTGGTCGAATAACGACCAGGGCTCCATTGCCGGCATAGTAGGTTTGCGCAATACCTATAATGTACCCATCTGGTTGGGCGAATCGGGCGAAAATTCGAATGGATGGTTTACGGATGCAATACAACTGGTTGAAAAAAACGGGATAGGATGGGCCTGGTGGCCGCTTAAAAAAATAGGCTCGGTTGTTAATCCTCTCACTGTTGTGAAAACCAACGATTACCAGGTATTGCTGAATTATTGGACCAATGGCGGAACTGCACCATCAGCAAGTTTTGCTTTAAATGCCCTGATGCAAATGGCTGAGAATGTGAAAATTCAGAATTGTATTTATCGTAAAGATGTTATCGATGCCATGTTCCGCCAGGTAAAGGATACAGTTACTAAACCTTTTGCTGACCACAAAATTCCGGGTGTGATCCATGCTTCCGACTTCGACCTTGGGCGACCGGGTATTGCATATTCCGATACTGAATCATACGATTACCATGTGAGCAGCGGAACCTACACCGCATGGAATTCAGGCTGGATGTACCGTAACGATGGAGTCGACATTGCNNAAAATCAGGTTGCAGGTTAACGGTGCTGATGTTTCTTCAGCCATTACGTTGCCGGCCACCGGAGGTTATCAAAGCTGGTCGACATATACACTGAACGATATTATTCTGAACAAGGGGATTCAAAAAATAAAGGTGTTATTTGATAAGGCGGGAGCAAATTTCGGATACCTTAGTTTTGCACTTCAAAAAAAAACTGAAGACGTATCGTTAGTTTGCCTATCGGCTCAAACCTATGGTGAAACTGAGCTTATTTTCCTGAATTGCAACAAATTTATTACCGATACAACCCTCAAAACAACTGGTTTCACATGCCTGGTTAATGGCAACAGCGTCAGCATCAGCAGTATTAGGCTAAATCCTGATAACAAATCGCAGATAATCATTGGATTAAGTGAGCACATTGCCGATATTGACGAAATAAAACTCAGCTATGCCAACGGTAAAGTAGGTGCTTTCGATGGTACTTTGCTCCAGGGCTTCACCAACCTTGCGGTTAAAAACAACCTCCCGGTTTTTACAAAAGTTCCGGGTAAAATTGAAGCCGAAGCCTTTTCCTTTAACCAGGGACTTGCTGTGGAGAAAACTACCGATGTGGGTGGCGGTTCCAATATAGGATACACCAATACAGGTGATTATCTCGATTACAGGGTTCGCGTGTTGAAATCGGCCAGGTTTTATATGGAGGTGCGTGTTGCCTGTTTAAATGCTGCCGGCAGGATCGAAATACAGCAGATCAGCACTACCGGAACGATTTTAAATACAGCACAACTCAATGTACCGGTAACAGGTGGCTGGCAGGTATGGCAAACGGTTGGCACCAACATGAATCTCACCGAAGGAGTCTGTACACTAAGGGTGAAAATTCTTCAACCTGAGTTCAACATCAATTGGTTTAATTTTACCGAAACCGGAGTTGGGATTGAAGAAAGAGAAAGCCAGATTTTCAGTTTGTATCCCAATCCGGCCTGCGATCAGCTATCAATACTCGTACCGGGGTTTGCCGGCGAGAAAAAAACATTTACCATCATCTCGACAAACGGAGTAAGGGTTAAAAAAATAGAGGCCTCAGATAATGAGGAATCGAAAAGGGTATATATCGGGGATTTGCCAAAGGGAATTTATGTGGTCGAAATGATGATGAATTACAGGGTTTCTCACCGAAAACTTGTGATTTATTAATGCAGAAATTTCATACATTTTCATGAGAATTTCCGATGTTAAAAATGAAAAACAAAAAAATGATGAACCATAAAACATTCTTTAGCCGTAGTTTTAAACAGGCTGTTATTCTGGCCGGCTCACTGATTTTAGCCAGCAATGTTAATGCAGGTACACCAGAAAATGACAATCTTGCTGCCAAAGGAGAAATTCCGGATGGCCGCGATATTTCATGCTGGATTACAAAACCTGATAAATCGGCACTGCTCCGGAAACAGGATGCCATGCTGCATTTTTCTGTGCCGGCTCAAAAAAATCCGGTCATTGTAGTCGACGAAGCCACCTGTTTCCAGTCAATGGATGGATTTGGCGCGGCTCTTACCGGTGGAAGTGCACAGCTTATCAATAACCTTCCCCCGGCTGANNTGAGAATCAGCATCGGGGCTTCCGACCTCGATGCCAGTGTTTTTTCGTACAATGACCTGCCAGAAGGCGAAACTGATGTTGATTTGAAACATTTTAGCCTGGGCCCCGATAGAAAAGACCTGATACCGGTATTAAAATCGATACTGAAACTGAACCCGGGTATCAAAATTATGGCATCGCCATGGTCGGCACCGGTCTGGATGAAAGATAACCGTAAATCGGTAGGAGGGAGCCTGTTACCTGAATATTATGGGGTGTATGCAAAATACCTGTTCCGCTATATCAACGATATGAAAGCCGAAGGTATCCCGATTGATGCCATCACCATACAGAATGAACCCTTGTATGGCGGAAACAATCCAAGCATGGTAATGCAGGCTGATGAGCAGCGCGACTTTATAAGCAAACACCTAGGACCAGCCTTTAAAGCTGCAGGAATTAAAACTAAAATAGTTCTATACGATCATAACTGCGACCGTCCCGATTATGCTACTTCAATACTTGCTGATCNNGGAGGGCCCAGCAAATTTGGCGACGACATGAGGTGGTATGTCGAAAACATTATTATCGGTGCACCCCGCAACTGGAGCAGGAATGTAATTGAGTGGAACCTGGCTTCGGATCCGACCTACAATCCGCATACACAGGGTGGCTGCACACAGTGTGAAGGGTTAATTACCATTGGTGGCAATGCTTCGGTAACACGAAATGTAGCATATTATACCATTGCACATGCTTCAAAATTCGTACCGATGGGTTCGGTTCGCGTTGCCAGCAACACACTCACAAACCTGCCGAATGTGGCTTATAAAACCCCTGATGGCAAAATTGTGCTGCTTGTGTTAAATACCTCGAAGCAAAACCAGCCTTTCGAAATCAGCTTTGGTGGGAAATCTGCTTCAACCTCACTCGATGCCGGCGCTGTAGCAACTTACACCTGGTAATAAAACATTTAAAGGAATTGAACCAAACTCATAATGAAATCTAAAATTTTTAGCGGTACTTTGTTTCTGGCGTTTTGTACCTTCCTTTTTTCGTGCCAGAAAAACAATGAGCCCGACATGGTTGAAATCCAGCTTCAGGATACCATTTCAATTACAGAAGGTACATTACAGCATAACAAACTTGTCATTCCGGTGAAACTGAGCAAAGCTACCGATAAAATAGTCAGTTTTACATGGGCTACTTCCGATCTTACTACACAGGCAGGCGAAGATTTTCTTGCTGTAAGTTTAGCTGTGCTTACCGTTAACCCCGGTCAAACCATGGGTAATATTGAGATATGGATCAATAATGATTCCCTTTTCGAACCCGATGAATTATTCCAGGTAACGTTGAGCAATGCCAGGAACGCGGTGTTAAAAACAACCAGGGTTACAGTTACCATTAAAAACGACGATGTTTTTAATCCAAACCCGGTTGCGACTGATGTTGCCTGCTGGCTTACCAAACCCGATAAATCTGTTTTGCTGCAGAAGCAGGACATCGGCATAAATTTCTCTGCAACCCAAAACCAGAACCCGACTGTATTGGTTGATACCAACACCGCTTATCAACCGATAGATGGCTTTGGCTTTGCTATGACGGGTGGAAGTGCATACCTGATCAATAATCTGGCATCTGATACACGCAGTACCTTATTGAACGAATTATTTGCGCACGACCAAACATCAATTGGCGTTAGTTACCTGAGGGTAAGTATTGGTGCATCGGATCTGAGTTCAACTGTGTTTTCGTACGATGATATGCCTTCCGGACAAATGGATAATAACCTGGATCATTTTAATCTCGGGCCCGACAAGGTTGATCTTATCCCGGTTTTAAAATCCGTACTTCAAATTAATCCGGATATTAAAATCATGGGTTCGCCATGGTCGGCACCTGTGTGGATGAAGAGCAACAAGAGCGCTACCGGTGGAAACCTGTTACCCGAATATTACGATGTGTATGCCCGCTACCTGGTTCGTTATGTGAAGGAAATGAACGCATTGGGCATAAACATCGATGCCATTACCATACAAAATGAACCCCTGAATCCATACAATACACCAAGTATGGTAATGAGCGCAGCCGAACAGCGCGATTTTATCAAAAACAACCTCGGGCCAGCTTTTCAAACGGCCGGCTTAACCACAAAAATCATAGTTTACGACCACAATTGCGATCATCCTGAATATGCAACATCTATACTTTCGGATGCTGATGCGTATAAATATGTCGATGGTTCGGCGTTTCACCTGTATGGTGGTGATATTTCGGCACTTTCCACAGTTCACAATGCGTACCCGGCTAAGAATGTGTATTTTACCGAGCAATGGGTAGGTGGTCCCGGCGATTTCGCAGGTAATATAAAATGGCATCTTCAAAACCTGATAATCGGGGCCACACGCAACTGGAGTAAAAATGTACTTGAGTGGAACCTGGCATCAGA
Organism: Bacteroidales bacterium UBA4417; assembly: GCA_002389705.1. GTDB lineage: Bacteria > Bacteroidota > Bacteroidia > Bacteroidales > UBA4417 > UBA4417. The sequence continues at coordinate 8,036 of DGQJ01000029.1, read as the reverse complement.
TCCATCATACAACCCACATACCAACGGAGGCTGCTCTACTTGCGAAGGAGCACTCACTATTACTGCCGGTTATACCCGCAATGTATCATATTACATCATAGCGCATGCCGCTAAATTTGTTCCGGCCGGATCGGTAAGGATTGCTTCGAATATGCTGAACAACCTGCCCAACGTGGCTTTCAGAACTCCCGAAGGCAGGAAAGTACTTATAGTTCTGAATAACAGTGATGTGTCGCAAACATTTAACATCGGGTTTAAAGGGAAAAAAGCGCCGGCTACTTTGGCTGCAGGTGCCGTAGCTACTTATGTGTGGTAAATTTATGATGGTTTGCGTTGGTTAAAGATTCGCATCTTTGATTTTAAACTAAACCATTCCAAGCCTAAAAAAAATACCCGGCAAACAGATTGCTTCCACCATCAGCATCTGCTTAATTATTTCTGCGAATTAAAAATTAACATGTAAATCAAAATAAAGATGAAAAATCTGTTTCTATTCTCCGGCCTGAGTTTTATACTGGCAATAACTGCCGGTACCGTTGGCGCGCAAAACAATACCGCTTCTGTAAAAGGGAAGAAGGTTATTGTTTACACTACAGCTGATAATACACAATTGCGCTTAACAGCCTCTGATACTGTTGGTTTCAAGCCATTAGGTCAGCCACTGGAAACCCAGCCCTGTATTTTTGTTGACCCTTTGCGGAAATTTCAAACGCTTGTAGGAATCGGAGGTGCCATTACTGATGCTTCCGCCGAAACGTACGCCAAACTCAGCAAGGAAAAACAAAAGGAAATTATACAGAAGTATTACGATCCGAAATATGGGATCGGTTACTCACTGGCCCGTACCAATATTCACAGCTGCGATTTTTCGAGCGGGAGTTATACCTATGTCGACGAAAATGATGCTTCGCTTAAATCATTCAGCATTGCTCACGACAGGCAATTCCGCATACCGATGATCAAACAGGCCATTGCACAGGCGGGTGGAAAACTTACACTTTATGCAAGTCCCTGGAGCCCGCCAGCCTGGATGAAGGACAACAACAATATGCTTAAAGGAGGCAAACTGTTGCCTAAATATTACCAGAGCTGGGCAAACTACTATGTAAAATTCATAAAAGCTTACGAAGCCGAAGGAATTCCTGTCTGGGGTCTCACCGTTCAGAATGAGCCAATGGCTATACAAACCTGGGAATCGTGCATATATACTGCAGAAGAAGAACGCGATTTTGTGAAGAAATACCTGGGCCCGACTTTACAGAAATCGGGAATGGCATCCAAAAAACTTATTGCCTGGGACCATAACCGCGACCTGTTATATCAGCGGGCCAGTACAATTCTTTCGGATCCGGAAGCCGCCAAATACATTTGGGGAATTGGGTTCCACTGGTACGAAAGCTGGACCGGCGGCGGAAATATTTACGATAACGTGCGTCGCGTTTACGAAAGTTATCCTGGAAAAAGCTTGGTATTTACCGAAGGCTGTGCCGAAAGTTTTAAGTTCGCCGACATCAATAACTGGAAATGGGGCGAAAAATATGGCACTTCGATGATTAACGATTTTAATAACGGAACAGTGGCCTGGACCGACTGGAACATTCTGCTCGACGAAACCGGCGGACCTAACCATGTGGGGAATTTCTGTTTTGCCCCGGTGCATGCCGATACCCGGACTGGCGAGCTGTACTATCTGAGTTCATATTATTATATCGGGCATTTCTCCAAATTTATCCGTCCGGGAGCAAAAAGAATTGTTAGCAGCGCAAGCCGCGGACAGTTTTTAACTACTGCTTTTGTAAATCCTGATGGAAAAATTGCCGTTGTGGTTATGAACGCAAGTAACGACCAGATACCATATCGCCTCTGGATTGCAGGGCAGGCCGCAGAAATTGTCAGCCTGCCTCATTCCATTCAAACGTTGGTAGTTGAATAATAGTTACGGCATTTATAGCCTCAAATTTTTCAAGGATAAACTGGAATAGCCCGGCTGATTCCCAGGCTATTTCAGTAATCCTATTACAGAAATACATGCAGTTTTATGAAGCTTGCAACCCTTTGGTCGAAAATTAAGATACATGGTAGTCATTTTTTGATGTACCTGTTTTTGTGCTGTGGCATGCTGACAATCGCTGATATTTACCTGCCGATAGCCGACGCTGCTGAGCTGAATTTTGCCACAAGAGCTCAAGTTATAAAAGCC
>DGQJ01000029.1:3051-5798 GCA_002389705.1 Bacteroidales bacterium UBA4417 | reverse complement strand
GCGCCCTTCATTATTATCGATACAAGGAAATTGCAATCCCGGATTTATTATTAATAATGATACTTCTGTTTGTAGGGGAAGCATTTTGGAATTGCATAGCCGGGAGGCGCTTACCTACGCATGGTCATCAGCCGGCAATCTGAATAACACACAGGTACAGAATCCTTACAGCATAATCAACTACGCGGCAACGTATTACCTCACAACCACATCCTTTTCGCAGAATTTAATTGCTAACCCCGATTTTGAGCTCGGGAATACTGGTTTTTATACCGATTATACGTATTGTAATGGTGATAATTGCCTCTGGCCTATGGGCGATTATGGTTACACGGTAGGCGCCGATGCCTCTTATTTTCTTCGCACTTATTTTTCAGGTCATGATCATACCAGCGGGGCGGGCAATTTTTTGATTATTAACGGGGGACGTCCCTCACTCAAAGTCTGGTCGCAAACCATTGCAGTGAATCCCGGTACCGAGTACACATTTGTCGCGTGGATATGCAGGTTAAGTGAATATGATACTTCACAGATCAGGTTTTCCGTCAATGGATCGATGCTGGGCAATATTTATAAAGTGCCTGCAGCCACCAACAGATGGGAAAGAGTGACACGCACCTGGCGATCGGGTTCACAAACACAGGCACGCATTGAAATAACTGATACCAGGCCTGTTGAACTTGGTAATGATTTTGGTATTGATGATATTTATTTCGGTGAAGTCTTTTCCTGCACCGATAGCGTTAGAGTTGCGGCTTCAGTCGATGTAAATCTTGGCGCCGATACAGTTATCACTCCTCCCGATCAGTTACTCATACTTGCCCCTGGAGATCAAACTTACAGCCAGTATACCTGGAGTACCGGTGAACATTCAGCGTCCATAACTGTGAATCAACCGGGTGTTTTTTGGTTATCGGCAACAGATCAAGGTGGATGTACTTCTGTGGATACACTGCTGATCAGGAACTCATTGAATTTTGTGGTTTTCCCCAATTCGTTTACCCCGGATGCGGATGGAAGTAACGATTTTTTCCGGCCTGTGACCAGCAATATCAAAAGTTTTCACATGTCAGTTTTCAATCGCTGGGGGCAACTGTTGTTCGAAACAGATAATGCTAATACCGGCTGGAACGGTTTTATAGGCCAGAAACCTTGTCCGGCAGATGTGTATTCATTTATTGCGACTTACGAATTCCTGGATATTGCCGGAATAAAATCGACCCGGGGAATTTTTCAACTGCTTCACGATTAGTTGCTTCCAAATTGTGCAGTCTGCTTCGGATTGCAGGCTCAGCTGATATTTCGCCGGCTAAATTCCCATGTACCGAATGCAAGCGATACTATCGACAATAAAATGAATACGATGGTATTGGTTGTAAAAATTACAATTTCAGTGCTTTTTACAAAATTAAAACCTGGCGAGTATGGGTATGAATAAGGATTGTATGTAATAACCCGGAGAAAATCCGCATTGCGGCTGATAAGCCCGGTAATGCCCAGTATAATAAGAATGGCTATAGGCAGCACAATTAGGGTTGATCCAATGGCTACAGGCAGGGTCAGATTTTTCAGCTTCATGCTGAGCCAGTATTGGATCGGATATATTGCTGCCGCGGCAATATACGACCTCAGCAGGTTCAGCACCAGGGCAGTATGATTAAAATCGGTACCCATGCCAAGTTTGGGATTTATCAGTCCGCAGACGAATAACGAAATATATGCGAACACAAGGGTCAGTGCCCATGCCAGCCCGATAAACAACATAATACCTGCAAATTTACCGAGGTAAATGATGGGCCTCGGGACTGGAAGTGTTAAAATATGTTTGAGCATAGACGACTTGAACTCAATATTACATGCCAAGCTGATAAGAAGCACAATAAAAAAGGTTAGGAAAAAAGATGATGAATTGCCCAGGTTCGATATAAACTGATCTGTGCTCACCACTTTGGCATTCCGGTTTCCGAACCATAGTAACGAAACAAGGAATACAGTTCCCAAAGGATAAATTATTGTGAGCCAGAAAACAAATGTGCTTCTGAGTTTCAGTATTTCCGACCAGATTACGCGTTGCAACAGATGGAGATAATGTTTCATGACTGCTGGTTTTCGTTTAAGAGATGGAGGAATGATGCTTCGAGTCCGGTGGTTTCGCGCTCAGCAGCGTAAATTTCGATGCCATTTTCAACCAGGGACCTGATCACAAAGGCGGCTTCCGAATTCTTATTCACAGTAACAAGCAGTTTGTTGTCCTTTTCAATGGCATCGAACCTGCCATCAATTACACGACTGGCTTTTTCGAGGTTGTCGGCATGTATAATTATCACTTCTTTGCCGGTGGCAGCACTCAGCAGGGATTGCATGGAGCCCTGGTATACGAGCGAACCGGAATTAATGATGGCCACATCGGTACAAAGTTTTTCAATTTCAGTAAGTATATGGCTAGATAACAGTATGGTGCAATTGTGTTCCTGGTTTATCCGGATGAGCAACTGCCGCATTTCCATGATGCCGTTGGGGTCGAGCCCATTGATGGGTTCGTCGAGAATGAGCAATTCAGGTTCTGCCAGCAGTGCAATAGCCAGGCTTAGCCTTTGTTTCATGCCTGTCGAATATTGCTTCACAGGCCGGTGAGCATCAGCAGTAAGTCCAACAGCATCAAGTAATTCCGTAATTCGTGTGAGCGGAAGATTTCGCAGGCGGGCAGTTAATCCAAGGTTTCGCGATGCATCCAGGTGATCGTAAAG
>DGQJ01000029.1:242-3040 GCA_002389705.1 Bacteroidales bacterium UBA4417 | reverse complement strand
CCGTTTGGTCCCAGGAATCCAAAAATACATCCTTCCGGAACCTGGAGTTCAATACTTTTGAGAACCTGTCGCTTCCCGAAACTAAAGGAAAGTGCATGGGTTTGTATGATATTTTTTCGCGTTGTTAACATGTACCTGGGTATAAATCAGTTCATTTCACTATTTAAAATCTGGCATATCGCTGATAAAAAAAATACATACCGCCGATTTCCACTTCAAACTTACATGATTTAGTAATGAATTACAAATGCCTGGCAGTACGCATTGCCGGAAATTCAATGATTTAAGTCTCTGATCTTTTTAGCTCAGATCGTAGTAAACCTCCAAAACCTTAACTTTGTCGCATAAATGCCTGGATTGCCAATGAAATTAACTGAAAGCAGATTACATGAATTGCTGAGCCCGCTGGAATCGTGCCAGGTATGCCCAAGAAATTGTAACGCCAACCGGCTGCAGGGCGAAACCGGTGTTTGTGGCAGCAATGGAGCATTTAACATCAGTTCCATCACTGTGCATCATGGCGAAGAACCTGTGATTAACGGGAAAAACGGGATATGCAATGTGTTTTTCAGTCGCTGCAATCTTTCGTGCATTTACTGTCAGAACTACCAGATCAGCTGCAACAGGGGAGAAGTGAAAGAACGCGAAATGGAGCTGGATGAAGTAGTTGACTCAATTATCAAAAAGCTGGATGCGGGTTGCCATGCTGTTGGGTTTGTGTCGCCCTCGCATTATATTCCACATGTGAAAGCCATCATTGAATCGCTCCGGATTTCGGGTTATAACCCGGTGTTTGTGTATAACACCAATGGGTACGATAAAGTGGAAGAAATCCGCGCCCTCGATAGCTACATCGATATTTATCTTCCCGACTATAAATATTCAAATAATCAGCTGGCCAGGGAGTATTCGAAAGTAGCTGATTATCATCAGATAGCATTGGCAGCCATAAATGAAATGTACAGGCAACGTGGCTCAACACTGGTAATGAACGAAAACGGTTATGCCGAGCGGGGACTGATTATCCGCCACCTGGTATTGCCCGGACATGTGCAGAACAGCCTTGAAGTACTCAACCAGATTGCAGGCCTTTCAACCTCAATTGCTATATCACTTATGGCACAATACGGGCCTGTGCCGGCTGTGCAACATCACCCCAACTTAAGCCGGACTTTAACAGCAGCTGAGTACGAACAGGTTAAAGATGAGCTTTACAACCTCGGGTTTTATAAAGGCTGGGTACAGGAACTCGAAAGCAGTGAACATTACCGTCCTGATTTTGAATTGGATAAACCCTTCGGTTGATGAAATGGGAAACCAGTACGAAACTCGTATGACAGAAATTGATAACAAACTCACTGTTTTCAACATCCTGTTTGTACTTTTGTGGGTAAAGCTTCAATTTTGGTCTGGTCGTATTGAAAAAATCATTGTAAATTCTGACAAAACCTGATTATGAATGTACCTTTTAAAATAGTAAAACTGACCGGCGAATTTATTCAACAGGTACTGAATGATCCGATACCGACACACCGGCACGACCACGAAGAATTAATCATAGTTACACATGGGAAACCTGTACACATGCTTGATTATGTGCGTCAACAGCTGCAATCGCCAGTAATTGCGTATGTTGCGCAGGGAAAGGTGCATAACTTTTTACCCGATGCCGAAACGCGGGGATGGGTGATACGATACAAAAATGAACTGGTCCCCGACAGCCGTTTTAACTTTTATTCCAATTTCCTCGAGCAGGTAAATTACCCGTTGCAAGCTGACTATTGCAGTACCACGCTTGAATCGCTTTGCGAAATTATGCTGAGTGAATACCAGCAGGAAACAATCAATTATTTGGTTATCAAGCATTTGTTAAGCGCGCTGCTTTCGAAGCTTGAAACAGATACCCGCCAGGAATACCTTGACAGCCAGGCATCGAATCGCTCGCAGATGGTAACTTTTAACAGTTTTCTGAAAATTCTGGAATTTAATTTTATGCGATCCGAAGGAGCTGATTTTTATGCGGATAAATTAAATATGAGTACCCGGAACCTGAACCTGATAACACAATCGGTATTCGGCAAAAGTGTCACCGATATTATTGAAACCCGCAAACTGATTGAAGCCCGTACACTGCTCCTGAATTCAGGCAAATCGGTTTCCGAAATAGGTTACGAGCTGGGCTATAATGAGAAATCATATTTTACAAGGGTTTTCAGAAAGCGCACGGGAGTAACACCAACCGAGTACCGCGAACAAATGATGACCGCCATTTCCTGATGTTACTACACATCTTCCTTAAAGTGTAACCGCTTTAGTACCGGGCCGTAGTAATTTTGCTGCATCAAATTAATCATTTAAAAATTAAGAAAATGGCAGCAAAAACAACATGGGCTATTGACCCTACACATTCCGAAATTGCCTTTAAGGTTAAACACCTGATGATCACCAATGTTAAAGGATCGTTCGCCGAATTTAACGGGCAACTTCTAACCGATGGCGACGATTTTACAACCGCCGAAATAAGTTTTACGATAAACCCGGCCTCCATAAACACTGGTGTTGCCGATCGCGATGCGCACCTGAAAAGTGCTGACTTTTTCGATGTCGAAAATTTCAAAGAAATCACCTTTACGGATGGTAAGCTTGTCAAGACCGATGAAAACGAATTTAACCTGCTTGGTAACCTAGTTATTAAAGGCGTATCGCAGCCTGTGACCTTAAAAGCTGAATATGGCGGGCAAATGGCTGATCCATGGGGAAATGTAAAAGCCGGATTTACACTCGAGGGAAAAATTAAT
>DGQJ01000029.1:0-120 GCA_002389705.1 Bacteroidales bacterium UBA4417 | reverse complement strand
AACGAATTTACCGCAGGCTGGCAGTCCATAAGTCATTCGCTGCCAGCACCAAAGGCAATTCTATGCATTTCTGCGCATTGGGAAACCAAAGGCACCTTTGTTACAGCAATGGAATTACCG
>DGQJ01000013.1 GCA_002389705.1 Bacteroidales bacterium UBA4417 | reverse complement strand
GGCCATAAGGTGGACTGATCGATAGGCACATTGAAACGCACCAGGATAAAATCGGCCAGCGATTTTGCGGCGCTGTCAGCACCGGGCAGGCCGACAAATTCCTGAATAAATGGAATATGCGCAAACTGTGTCCAGCTGACCTGCTTGCCGAATTCACCATAGGTGCCGGTTAAATCACTGATCTGTGCAGTTTGAACATTGAGCACATAAAAACCATCGGTAAGGGTTTTGTTACCAAAATTAATTTTGAAGGTAACAGGATCAATCTTTGTAATGGTTACCGATGCATCCATCAGGTTGGCGCCACCCTGAACACGAAGGGTCATGTCCTCAAAAGTAAATGTAGCAGGGTCGATTGGCTTGCTGAATACCACGGTTAATGACGAAACCGGCTTTGTAACAAACTTTTCCGGCACAGTGTCGATACTTACTATCTGCGGAACTGCCTGGTCTTTAGCCACGAACTTAATCTTGTATTTTACCGGGCCAATAGCGTTAAATACATCAGTTAAGTGTAGCATATTTTCATACACCGGCTCTTTACCATCGGGCAAGGTAACATGGGTTTGCCAAACATTGGCCAACGGTATTTCCTGGCCGTCTTCGCGCGTAACGCTCACAACTTTGTACAAACCATTGGCGGGATCGCTGATTTTTGAATAGTTCCACCCGATTTGCGAAGGCGTAACCTGAACATCGGTTTCGAACAGTGGCGCTGAAACTGTGCCAAGCGCCGACATTGCGGCAGCAGGATACACATCAATTACGCCTCCGTTCGAGAGGTAAATAGCATCAGGAGTTTCCTTTGCATCCTGTACTTCGTTCACCAGGAAATCGTGTATGCCATCTTCAACCCCTGCGTACACATCGATACTGCGGATCAGTTCATGCATTTTTGCCCCGCTGATCAGGCTCAGGTCNNAGGTCGCTGGTAAACCACCATTGCCCGATAGCCGACGATTTGGGAGCAATATTCCCGAAATCGATATTGGTAAGCCCGAGTTGCCGCGGTTGCCCGTTGAGATTCGATGCTACCAGTGCAAAGTTGATCGCCAGGCCTTTCTGGTTTTCGGTAATAACGGGCTGGGCCGATTCAATCCGAACACTATTGGCAGTGCCAAACCCATTGTTCTGAATCATTACAGCAAGTTCGGCAGGCACAACAGGTTCAACAGGCACCGTAAGCGGATCGTCGCCCAGGATATCGCGCTGCATAAAGTAATGCAGGAACAGGTCGGGGCTTGGATTAACCTCGAGGGTAACCGGGAACAGCGATTTGGTAACAGTTACACCTGTAAACGGATCGAGGTAGGAGAACGATCCTCCNNTTGGTATCAATCTGGAAGAGATCGTTGCAGAGGATACCATTTTCGTCCTTTATTTCGAGGTTGAGCTTCACCTCCTGCATGGCAGTGGTTTTATTGCCGTTGTAAATGGTCAGTGTTCCTTCGAAGGCTTCGCGGGTCATAACCAGTTTTTGCGAAATTTTGATGGTAACCGACGAGCAAACAGAATTTCTTCCACCTTCAATCTGTTCTTTGGTATCGGCCAATGCCAGGTTATACATTTCGAGCGAGTTTTTGTAGCCGCGCGAAATAGCATATTTTTCGGCAGTATCAATCTTTAAAATAAAATGTTTCATTTTCACCTTATCGATGATATCGGGATACTGGGCATTGGGCGAATATACCTGCTGGTTCCAGGCGGCAAGGGAGTTGTTCCAGCGGGTGGTAAACATCAGGATTTCAGGAATTGTAATGTCAGTACCATTCATTTTTTGCTGCAGCGAAGCAATATCTTCGGCACCAAAAGCCTTGTTTTGCTTCACAAATGGTTCTACTTCACTGTTAAAGTCCTTTATGTTAGCCTTGGTTTTCCACTCCCAGTTGCCCATGATTTCCGAACCCAGGCTATCGAGTGCTTCGAGCACCGAAACGCTGTAAGCCAGGTCCTGCATGGATTGTTTCAGGATGGGTGGCATAAGTTGTGTACCTCCGCCCGCAGATGATTTGGGGTATGGATTATTCCGTATGCTTGATTTCACAAAAATGGGTGGGTCTTTGTAACAGTCGTATGCTGTGCGGAGTAATCCATAGGCACAGCCAATTTCTGCAAGGTCGACAAACAGCCCGACCGTGGTCATGCCACAATCGGCGAGGTCCAGTAAACTGATATCAAAATCAGCCAGGCTCAACAGGCAACCTAAAATACCTGCTCCGTTGGTAATAAGCGGGCCCAAAATCGGGAAACAACCGATGCCATTCAATGCCAGTGATATCAAGCATGGTTCACAACCGGTAGAAGGCGTGCTAACGGTAGGCGTAGTGTTGTTGGGATCGTAATGTGTGGGCCACGATCCGCCGCGCGAGGGATCCCCGTTGTACGTCCAGCCACCCCAGCCGCCCCAGCCGCCGCCGCCATCGCCGCCAGAGCCTGTACATACCCTGCCACTAAAATTAATTCCATGCGACGACTGCCCCCAATGCTTATCAGGACCACATTCCC
>DGQJ01000168.1:529-4800 GCA_002389705.1 Bacteroidales bacterium UBA4417 | reverse complement strand
TCGAGAAAAAAACGGTCGCGCATGTGCCAGTTCATATCCGTAGGGTCGTACCTCAGGAATTCGGTATACAGGATATTAATAAAATCGGCACCGCCCATGGCACCGCCCGGATGTCCTGATTTCGCTTTTTCTACCATTCCTGCAGCCAGGATACGGATATTGTCGGCCGCCCTGTTGATTGTTGTGTTGTCCATAAAAACTATACTACCTTTTTTCAGCCTGTTAAAGGCCTTGTGATGATTTGTACTGAATGAATTACAAAGCGGCAAAGATAGTTATTTTGAACATTACATAAATTTGACTGTCGTATATTTCGAAGGTATACCGAACAATTTTGAGCCCTGAAACCGCATTTAATGAAACAAAAATCGGTTTGGAATTTCTTTGTTGCAAACAGAAACACTAATTTCGTAAAAAAAAAAATCAGGTTCATGATTATCTCCTTCGGAAAAGGGACTTATTTGCTGAAATCATCCATAATGATCATATTATTTTTTTATGGTTCCGGGAGTTTATCGCGGGCGGATATACCACCACGCAGTCCGATGCCGGTTAACGTTGTGCTTCCGGTATTTTCTTTCCCGGAAATTATGAGTGATGAACCCCTTGGCGATTTTCAATCTATTACCATTCCGTTGAAACGTGCCGGGCGACTGTTCCTGATCGAAGCGCAGGTTGACGGGCAGATCGGAAACCTGGTTTTTGATACCGGTGCCTCGGGACTGGTGCTGAACAAAACGTATTTCCGCAAGTATGTAACCGAAGAAAAACAGGCTGGCGGGGGCATAACCGGCGGACCTGATAAAATGCACCGTATAAAAATAAGCAGGATTGACATTTCGGGCCTGTACTACAAAGATTTGTATGCCGACATAACTGACCTGGGCCATATTGAAAACCGGCGTGGTGTAAAAATACTTGGTTTGTTCGGGCTCAATATGATTACCAGTTTCGAAGTAATTTTTGATGCAAATAACAATGAGTTGCAGCTTATCCGCATTGATAAAAACGGATTAAGGCTCGACAAAACAAAACCTACCATAAAATTCGATTTTACGCAAAGCATAGAGACACAACACAATATAATGACCATAAAGGGAAAGATCGGGGATAAAATCCTGAATTTCTGCCTCGATACCGGCGCCGAAAGCAATGTGTTGAGCAGCACCATTCCCAAAAAAGTGATGAATACAGTTCAGATTAGCCGCCGATCGAGCCTGGGCGGAGCAGGCGCTGCCACAACAGAGGTTTTGTATGGCACCATGCAGGAATTCGAAATTGGCAAACACCAATTCGGGAATATGGAAACCGTGGTAACAAGCCTTGATGCCATGTGCGAATCGTACGGATGTAATATTGACGGTATGCTGGGCTACGACTTCTGGCAAAAGGGGATTTTCCAGATCAATTTTGAAAAAAAAGAAATCAGCTTTAGCCTGGGAAAAGGAGGCAGCAAATGAAATACGGATTTATAATTTCAGTTCTGATTGTACTAATGCTGGGCATTAAGCCCTCGTATGCCCAGCAAAAAACTGACAATATATGCTATATCAACAATGGCAGGATTTACTTTAACCTAGATAAACGCTGGAGCGCAGAAAAAAAGAAAAGTATATCTACCCTCTTTAACCTCGATAGTTTGCTAATTGAAAAGGCGCTTAAAGGTCAATCCCCCTTTACTTACAATAATATTACCTGGGAGGTAACCCGGTTGGATGCTAATATATATGAGCTTTCGAAACAGGTTGAAGGAGGTAATGGAGGTGCCAACCCTGCGGATGTTTTCCTGCTGGATGATGCATTTTTTGTAAAACCCAGTTTAATACCGCCCATATTTGCACCGGCGAAACGATTAGGACTCAACGAATTTAAAAAAGAGCCTACAGTAACCTATAAAAATGGTGTTGCTCATTTTTTTATCGCCGGCTATCAAACCGCACAACGCATTTACCTATCGGGAACATTCAATTACTGGAGTACCATGCAAAGCCCGATGCGCCGCACCAACAACGGCTGGGAAACATCGCTTACCCTGGCCCCCGGTGAATACCAGTACAAATTTATTGTCGACGGCAAATGGATTACAGATCCACAAAACAAACAAAAAAGACCGGATGGGCATGCGGGTTTCAATTCGGTATTTTATTGTTACAATTATGTTTTTAAACTCGATGGGTATACAACGGCAAAATCAGTAATCCTTTCGGGCAGTTTTAATAACTGGAGTAAGAATAAACCCTACATGGAGCGCAGCCCCGGGGGATGGCGTCTGCCTGTTTACCTTCCCGAAGGAACCTATGCTTATAAGTTTATTGTAGACGGGAAATGGATGAATGATCCTGCCAACAAAACCATGCGGGCCGATGCCTCGGGAAACCTGAATTCGTTTATGGGCATCGGCGACACTTTACTGTTCAGGCTGAAGGGCTTTACAAATGCAAAAAAAGTGGTACTGGCCGGTAGTTTCAACAATTGGAATGGCAACGAACTTGTGATGAACAAAACAGCCAGTGGCTGGGAGCTTCCGTATATTTTGGGTGCAGGAAATTATGAATATAAGTTTATTGTAGATGGTCGCTGGATACCCGACCCCGGAAATCCAAATACTACAGGTTCGGGGGATTATACGAACTCGTGTATTTCGTTTAAACCAAACCACACATTCAGGCTTTCCGGATTTAATGATGCTAAAAATGTACTGGTAAGCGGCAGTTTTAATAACTGGAACAAGGAAGGGTACAAAATGGTTAAGAAGGGTAACAGCTGGACCTATTCGCTTTACCTGGCTCCGGGAAAGTACACTTACAAGTTTTTGGTCGACGGACAGTGGCTACTCGACCCGGGAAATGAACTGTGGGAAGAAAACCAAACCGGCACCGGCAATTCAGTATTATGGATTGAAACCAGGTAAGCTTATTAATAAAGCAGGCATCAGCCTGCTTTCATTTTGCGTATTCCTTTGTTATAACCTTTTATCAGCCATAAATTTTAAATTTCGGCCATTCTTTTTTTATCGAAAACCGCGGCCCACGAAGAATATAAATGGGCTGAATTTGCTGCGGCCTCGTGCAATCAGCGCAATTGTAAACAGCAGCCTCTTCAATGCTTTCGAACATATCTTTCACGCCTTCCACATCAATATTAACACCTATGTAGGTGGTAACGCTGTCGGGAGGTGGACCCCAGCTATGAAAACTGTTGTGCGTGCCATACACTGCCGGCAGGCCCAATTGCGGCCCGTAGAGTTCCAGTGCCCCGGCCTGGCCGTAATTTGAACTTACAATTACAGTATTTCTCTGTTCATCAAGAGGTAATGAATGGTAAACTTTGGCCACTTCAAAAGCAAACTCGGGCCAGCCAATACGGTCGGCCAGCCATTGTGGAATAGGCTCGCCTTTTTTACCAGCCTCAATATCGAACTGAATGCCAAGCTTAGCTGCGTATACTTTAAACGAAGCAGGCGGCAGCAATGGCATAAACAGGGGTGCAAGGATAATACCGCCGGCAAGCATGAGGGTTGCCATAAACAACTGCGTTACCCGCTGCCACTTTCGAAGATAAACCTCGGTAGAAACAGTACCCATGGCCATCAGAAACGGGTAAATGGATGTAATTCGGTCGGGGCGGCTCGAATGGCCCGCAATCATAACCACCATCAGGAAAACATAGGCAAACAGAAACGGCCTGTATTTTTTCGCGGAAGCAAACAACAATGCAACAGCCCCGCCAAACCAGAGTAAAAACGTGGCCGGATTTGCAAAAACAATTTGCTCCGCGATAATCTGCAAAGCCGGTTTGGGGATATTTTTATATACGAACGAATTATGATACAGTTCCAGGGTGGGAAAACGATTAACCACTTCCCATACCAGGTTTGGTAAAATGATAAGGAAACAAGCCAGGAAACCCCATATTACCCAGCGGTTCCACAACAATTTCCGCTGCGGCGTACACAGCAAGCCTATAACAAGGGCCAGCCCATAAAGCACCATGGTGTGTTTCATCTGGAGCCCGAGTCCGAATAGAATGCCCACCATGAGCCAATACCTGGCATTTTGCTGCTGCAGCATTTTAACCACAAAAAAAGCAATGGTAGTAAACAGTAAAGGTTCGTAAGCATTCATGGAGTAAAAACTTCCAAAAACCATCAATACAGGCATAACCATAACGGCTAAGGAAGAGAGCAACATACTTCTCAAACTTCCGCCCAATTGTCGCGCTATAAGCCCGGTAACAAACATGGTAGAGGCAATACTGAGTGCCGGCAGGAA
>DGQJ01000168.1:0-494 GCA_002389705.1 Bacteroidales bacterium UBA4417 | reverse complement strand
CTGCTCAGCATTAAAAGGGCAACCATCAGTACAGAAAGCGCGCCGAGCAATAAAAGTTCCTTGTTTTGTTTCCGCATGGGCAACATTGTTTTAAATTTCATCGTTTATCGTTTCATTTATTTCTGCAGAGCATATACAGTTTGACCAATCACGTTTAATTTATAAATCAGTAGTGTTACCTAGCCCGGGATTTTTCTTACGCTCTCGCCGATCCGATCAGGTTTTTAAAGGCATCGCCCTGGTATTTTCCCTCGATACAAGGAAACATGCCTGGGCGGTTGTTATAGCTGATATTTCGGGTATATTACAGGTTGCTGTTACCGGTTAAAAATGACGAATATAAGCTGAAAAACCACAAAACCCACAATCCCGATTGCCAGGGCCGGTCCCTTTTTGAGTTTGTGAACCGACTGTACACTTTTGGAGAAAAGCGAAGGGAACCAGATGAAATACACCAGGAAACAAATCCACAATATGCTGCGCCAGATGGTGGG
>DGQJ01000107.1:4882-6918 GCA_002389705.1 Bacteroidales bacterium UBA4417 | reverse complement strand
ACTGTTCCGCACGAACCGCTGGTAACTGCGCAGTAGAATGTGGATGTTGAAGCAAGGTTGCCCGGGGCATAAGTTTGGGTGGTTACTCCGGTTGAAATGCCGTTTTTGTACCACAAGTAGGTGTACGATCCGGTTCCGCCGTTTCCGGTGGCTGACAATGTACCAGGTGCTGTGTTATAACACAATGGACTTGTTCCGCCCGAAATGCTGGCTGATAAATCGCCATACACGGTAATAGTGGTGGTTGAAGTATTTACCGTTCCGCAGGAGCCACTGGTTACAGCACAGTAAAATGTAGATGTTGATGTGAGATTACCCGGAGCATAAGTTTGTGTGGTAACTCCGGTTGAGACACCATTTTTGTACCATAAGTATGTGTACGTTCCGTTGCCGCCATTACCTGATGCTGTTAAAGTACCTGGTGCTGTGTTGTAACACAATGGACTTGTTCCACCCGAGATGCTGGCTGATAATGAAGCATAAGCTGTAACTGTAATGTTTGCACATCCGGTACTAAAAAGTGAGTTATTATAATTTCTTGCATAATACACCGTTGTGCTCGAGGGATTTACAGTAATTGAATTGCCGGTTCCTATCTGAGTACCACCACAGCTTCCAGTGTACCAGTAAACCATACCCACAGCGCCATTGGCTGTAAGCTGAGTACTTGCACCGTTACAAATTGGATTTACTGAAGCTGAAATTGAAGTTGGATCAGATGGCGGAGGAGTGCTTGATGTTGTGAAACTGACTTGTGCACCGTAAGCAGTACCATTTGCATTGGTGGCATAGGCTCTTACATAATAGGTTGTACCTGCTGCCAGTGAAGTAATTGAGCTTGAATAAGAGCCAATTCCACTTCCATCAGAAGTATGACTGTCGCTTATAGTTGGTGTTCCTGATGTATTCCAGCAAACGCCTCTGGCTGTAACTGCCGAACCTCCATCGACAGAAATATTACCTCCCGAAGCGGCCGAAGACCCTGTAACTGACGAAACGGCTGTAGTGGAAACAGTAGGTTGTACTGATTCGTAAGCTGCATCGAAACACATTGTAAAAATAGTACCACCGGCACCACCATTATGCGAAAATTTTATCCAGGTATAAGGCTGAGTCGAATGTATTTTTATCCTGGCACCTGCATTTCCCGAAGCTAAAGCATCGTTGCTACAGGTGAGCACATTCCCCGAAATGGTCCATGCGCCGGAACAGTCCCCAGCAACCATCACAATTGACGGAGTTCCATTACTAACTGTTACAGTAAAAGCTTCTGTTGTATTGGTACCGGCCAGGTTATACATGATATCGTTTAACGCGATACTGAAGTTGGTCTGGAAAGTAGCCGGACCGCTTTGCCCGGTCCAGATGCTGTAGGCTTTTTCGTTAATACCACAGGCTGTGTATGCCGAACTGTAGGTGGTGAAATTACCCGTGAGTTCTTTATCTACGGTAATTCCGTTGGCCGTAAAAGGAAAATCGTTGTATCCCTTTTCGGATGTACAGGTTTGTGCATACAGTCCTGATATCCCGAAACATAAGATAGCAATCAGTAGTAAAAATATCTTTTTCATAACTGTTATTTTAGGTTGGTTATTTAATTTCTGCCGTTAACCTGAGTTTCAGAAACTTCCCATTCATCATTCACCTTTTGCAGGGTAAGTTTTAGCTCGATTACTTTAGGTTGAGTTTTATAATCGTAAGTGTATTCGTAAAATACTATGGCAAAAGTTGGCGTGATTTCACAATTCTTAAAAAGGAAAAAAGCATTCTCAAATGCGGGAGAGGCTTGTGACATAGGCAAAAATTTGAGCCTTTCTCCATTCTTTGAAACACTCAAATCGATGGAGAAAATAGTCGGAGCCCAGTAATTAATATATACGTCATCCGGTTTACCGTTTTTATCAATCGGAATATATGGTTGAAGTTCCGGCTGGTCAATGCATTTCTGCAAAATAGCAGTCATATCATTTTGTGTTTGTCCCCACGAACATACTGCCCCGAGCAGCATGAAGAAAATCAGATAGTATCGCTTCATA
>DGQJ01000107.1:573-4873 GCA_002389705.1 Bacteroidales bacterium UBA4417 | reverse complement strand
TCCTTTATTCTATTATCAGTTTTTGAGTATTCAATGCGTTGATTTCAAATTAATCTGCATAATTTAGTAGGGCATTTCATTTTTTCAGGTTGAAAACCGATTTTAAGAAGTGTCATTTCCTTAGCTTATTCCATGGTCAGTCATATTCACTTTGTGGTAATTCATGAGGGTTACTTTCTGCATTACAAAAGAAAACTATTCGGGGCTCTTTGTATGTAGCTGAAATGCTGATTTTTCTGTAGGATATTTCCTACAAGGAAGCCGGTTTGTTGAACACAACAAAAAAAAATCCCCTGGTGGGGAATGGAATACAGCAGTAAATTTTACCTGGATTGTAGAATGAAAACTAAGCTACGTGTACCACAAACTCATAGGATCAAGTTCGGAATATGTTAGGAACATGAATGATTAAATCAGATTTTTTTCAATACAGTATTTCGTCAGCTCGGTGTTTTTAGAGCAATTCATTTTCTCCATAATCCGGCTGCGGTATGTACTAACCGTTTTGTTCGAAATAAGAAGGTCTTTTGCAATTTCAACCAGCGATTTTCCGGTTGCCAGTTTAATCATAATATCAAATTCCCGGCCCGAAAGGGTTTCGTGATCCTGCTTGTTTTCTTCTCTGGTTATATTGAGCGCCAGGTTTTCGGCAAGCGATTGGGAAATATAATTCTGCCCATCGGCAATTCGTTTTATGGCTAGAATTAATTCTTCCGAAGCCGTATCCTTGGTCAGATAACCTGATGCACCCAGAGCAATAGCTCTTCGGGCATATTGTTCCTGCGGATGCATACTCAGCATCAGCACATTGGTTGCAGGCCACCTGTGTTTTACAGCCTGAAGTATTTCGAGGCCATTTTTATCGGGTAGTGAGATATCCAGCAAAACAATATTGAAAACCTCTTTTTCGCACAAATTCATAAGTTCTTTGCCCGATCCGGCTTCAGTGATTACCATATCAGGTTGCAATTGCCCCAGTATCTGCCTCAAGCCATCGCGTACAATTTTGTGATCGTCACATATCAGAATTGTCATGGAATTATCAATTTTTATAGGGGATAGAAAGTGTGATTACCGTTCCTCTGTTAGTATTGTTACCAATGGAGAAAGTTCCACCCATGGAGTCGGCTCTTTCTTTCATGCTTATGAGCCCGAATGAATTTTTTGCCGTACGTTGCAAATCGGTAATTCCAATGCCATTGTCGCCGATCCATAAAATTACATTTCCCTCATTCCGCACAAGCTTTATCTCAACTGTCGATGCTTTTGAATGTCGTGCAATGTTGGTGAGCGACTCCTGCACAATCCTGTAAACGATAAGTGAAGGCTCCGGAGGCAATTCAATGGAAACATCCATATCGCAGAAAACCCTAATACCAGTTCGCTGCGAGAATTCGTTGCTATGCCAGTCGATGGCAGCAACCAGACCTAAGTCCTCAATAATATCAGGCCGTAACTGTGAAGTAATGCGCTGTACTGTTTTTATAGTATCTCCAACCAGGTCCGAAACTTTCGCTATCCTGTAAGCAATTTCAGGAACATCAACATTTTGCCTGATGAACCCCAGGTCAATTTTAACGGCTGTCAGCGACTGTCCGAGGTCGTCGTGCAGGTCGCGTGAAATAGCGATTCGTTCGTTTTCACGAACCTGGTTTATATATTGGGATAATTTATGCAATTGCTCAAGCGAACTGCTTAGTTCTTCTTCAATCGCTTTTCGCTCAGTAATATCTGTTCCAACACCTATCAGGTAGAAGCGTCCATCTCTTTCAAATTTCAGCGCGTTTAAAATAAAAGGGATAGCACGCTTATCTTTAGTCATCAGCAATGCTTCTATTGATGCTTTCCCTGTTTCGGTAATTGACTCAAGCGATTTCATCACGGCTTCGTGGGTTTCAGGGAGGTGCCAATCGAGCACATGCCTGTTTTTCATTTCTGAAGCCTCATATCCGAAAATAATTTCATGCTGCTTGTTCCAGGTAACCATACGCATTTCGGGATATGTGTATAGGTAAAATATTCCGGGAATGCTTTGAAGCAGGGCGCTAGAGAATTGTTGTTCCCTTTTGAGTTTTTCCTCCCTTTTACGGAGCGCATCGTTAGACCTGATAAGCTTTGCGGCAGAATTTTTGAGTAATTCAACCTGCCGGGCGATGGTTTGCTTTTGTTCAAAAAGGTCGAGAAACACCTTAGCTTTGCCCAATAATACCTGGTTGCTTACAGGCTTAAATATATAATCCACGGCTCCTGAATTATACCCCTGAAATTCGTCTTCCTCGTTTACATGTTTGGCTGTAATAAATATCACCGGAACTTTTTCCTCCGACCGTTCCTGATTTAGCTTCTGAGCAAGTTCATACCCATTCATTCCCGGCATCATTACATCAAGTATTGCGAGGGCTAAGTCTATATTCTGCGATTTTTCAAGAGCTTCAGCACCCGATAACGCTTTTACCAGGTTGACTTTCATCTTGCTGATAACAACTTCGAGATAGGTAAGATTGATCTGGTTGTCGTCAACAATAAGAATATTAGGAAGATGTTTCATTGAGCCTGTCAGAAATGTGTTAGTAATCTATATGTAGCAAATATATTTTAAATAAATATAAATTACAAACATAATATCTGCGAAGGCTTACAAGTTGTTGCCTAAGAGAAAAACAGACTCACTTTATGCCTCCAATGTCATCAAACCAGTGGCTTTTCAGGCACCGACAATTAATTTATCGTTAATCTCATTTGCCATTTGGTACATTTTGGCCATAGCAAACCCGAAAGCACAATAGTTACAGGTAAAAGTAGCTTAAGCTGTCAAATTAGATCATATCCGCAGTTATGTCGGGATAAGCCAAAAAAGTCGTCAAAATCTGCCCCAGGAAGTTCAAATATTGAAGCAAATAGGAGCTTCATAAATCCCGAAATAAAATACATCTGATACATTTCCTCAAAAAACAGCCGGCTTTTGTGCTCTTTTTCTACCTTTGCAAAAAAAAATCATATCTATGAACAGAGGTCCTATATCCCAGTTTATTGAGCATCATTACAGGCATTTTAATTCGGCCGCGTTGGTTGATGCAGCAAAATCGTACGAAACACACCTGCTCGAGGGCGGCAAAATGCTGATTTCAATGGGTGGTGCCATGAGTACTGCCGAGCTGGGAATTTCGTTAGCCGAAATGATCCGTCATGATAAAGTACAGATTATCAGCTGTACCGGGGCTAACCTAGAAGAAGATATTATGAACCTGGTTGCTCACTCACACTATCGCCGGGTGCCCAATTACCGCGACCTGACTCCGGAGCAGGAAAACGAACTGCTCGAAAAAGGGCTGAACCGCGTTACCGATACCTGCATACCCGAAGAAGAAGCATTCCGTAAAATACAACACCATATTGTAAAAATATGGAAAGATGCCGAAGCCAAAGGCGAACGCTTTTTCCCGCACGAATTTATGTACAAGCTGCTGTTGAGCAAAGTGATGGAAAAAGATTACGAAATTGATCCGAAACACTCGTGGATGCTGGCTGCTGCCGAAAAAAACCTGCCTATCATTGTTCCGGGTTGGGAGGACAGCACCATGGGTAATATCTTTGCTTCCTACTGCATTAAAGGCGAGCTGAAACCTTCAACCATGAAAACCGGTATTGAATACATGATGTGGCTTACCGATTGGTACCGTGCCAATTCAGCCGGTAAAGGCGTTGGATTTTTCCAGATTGGTGGCGGCATTTCGGGCGATTTCCCCATTTGCGTGGTGCCTATGATGTACCAGGACCTGGAATGGCATGATGTTCCGTTCTGGAGCTATTTCTGCCAGATTTCCGATTCAACTACCTCGTACGGTTCCTATTCGGGTGCTGTGCCCAACGAAAAAATTACCTGGGGCAAACTGGCCATCGATACGCCTAAGTTTATCGTTGAGAGTGATGCCACCATTGTAGCCCCGCTTATTTTTGCATGGCTGCTGAAATGGTAAATATCCATAGATTATTTGTACATCCAGGCTAAAAGCCTGATAACTAAATTTAACTGTAAAAATCCCGCCAGGTTTGCTTACCAAGCACCCGGCGGGATTTTTTTTAAAACCGGGTACAATGTAAAAATTTACCGAAAAAGGGAAGTATTTCTATTACTTTTTAGAGCCAGGGTTATAGATATATACTAAACCCTACTACAGTGTCTCGTATTTACAAGTATAAACTCGTCGTACTTTTATGCGTTTTCCTGCTGCCTGCAGTTTTACTTGCCGGCAACCAATGGGTTAGCATTTCTTCACCATCACCTTCATCAGCAACTTTT
>DGQJ01000107.1:0-513 GCA_002389705.1 Bacteroidales bacterium UBA4417 | reverse complement strand
GGCTGTCCTGATCTGCAGAAATTGAGTTTTACACTGCAATTGCCGGCCAACGGAATCAATACCTTGAGTATTATTTCGTCAGAATATGTTGAATACCCCGATATAGACATTGCTCCCTCTGCCGGCGACCAGATACGCAACGGAACCATCGAAAAACAACTGAAAGGCCTTACCTACTCAAACAATACTTTTTTCCCTGGCGAATTATTCAATTCAGAGCAACCTTACACCGTAAGGAATACAAGGGCACAGGCAATCCAGGTTTTCCCGTTTCAGTACAACCCGGTAACCAGGGTTTTGCGCGTGTATTACCAACTTACCCTTTCGGCTGATATCAGTACTTATAAATCAGGTATCGATGTTTCAGAAAACAACCACGACATTAAAAATATTGAAGGCCTAAGTATTAGCTGCATTAACCAGCCCGTTTCGAGGTTAAAATCCGGACAGCTCCCCTCCGACCGGGGTTGTATGCTTATTATATGTCCTGAAAATTTCCGAACTGCCATAGAG
>DGQJ01000091.1:1020-2678 GCA_002389705.1 Bacteroidales bacterium UBA4417 | reverse complement strand
AAATTTTTAAACAGAAAAAATATTCTTTTGACTGAATCATATTTATTTACATTTGCACCGTTTTTTGATTAACAACTAAAATAAAATCTGAAATGCCAACTATATCGCAACGTGGCTTAAAAATGCCTGCATCGCCTATACGTAAACTTGTTCCGTTTGCCGAAGCTGCCAAGAAAAAGGGTGTAAAAGTGTACCATCTTAACATTGGTCAGCCCGATATTAAAACTCCCGAAGTAGCTATTGAAACCATCCGGAATTACGACGGAAAGGTGATTGAGTACAGCCATTCGGCTGGTAACGAGTCGTACCGTAAAGCGCTGGCCGCTACGTACACCCGCCAGGGAATTGAGGTAGACGAAAACCAGATCCTGATTACCACCGGTGGGTCAGAAGCCATCATGTTTGCCATGTTTTCGTGCATGAACCCGGGCGACGAAATCATTATACCCGAACCTTTTTATACCAACTACAACGCGTTTGCACAAACGGCAGGCGTAGTTGTAAAACCGATAACCTCGTCCATTAAGGATGGTTTTGCACTTCCGCCAATCAGCGAGTTCGAAAAATCGATTACCCCGAACACAAAAGCCATTATGGTATGTAACCCTAACAATCCGACGGGTTACCTGTATAGCGTTGAGGAACTGAAACAGCTCCGCGAGCTGGTGCTGAAACACGATTTATACCTGATTGCCGATGAGGTTTACCGCGAGTTTTGTTATGGCGGTAACGAACATTTTTCGGTCATGAAACTCGAAGGTCTGGAGCAACATGCCATCATGGTTGATTCGGTATCGAAACGTTACAGCGAGTGCGGCGTGCGCATTGGTGCGCTGGTTACCCGGAACAAAGAAATATTGCAGGCGGCGTTAAAATATGCACAGGCTCGGCTTAGCCCGCCCTCGCTTGGCCAGGTGGTTGGTGAAGCTTCGCTGAAAACACCGGCCAGCTATTTTACCGAAGTTTACGACGAATACATTGCCCGCCGCGATTTTGTGATTGACGAACTGAATAAGATTCCAGGTGTGTTTGCTCCAAAACCCAAAGGCGCTTTTTATGCCATCATCAGTTTGCCTGTCGACGATAGTGATACATTCTGCCAGTGGTTGCTCGAGGAATTCAGTTACGAGAAACAAACTGTGATGCTGGCCCCGGCTTCAGGTTTTTATGCTACGCCCGGCCTGGGTAAACATGAAGCACGCATTGCCTACGTACTCAAAATTGAAGATCTGCGCAACGCTGTTAAATGCCTGGAAGAGGCACTGAAAGTATATCCCGGAAGGATTTAATGCCGGCTTTGATTTTATTTATGGTGAGCTTGATGGGCAACATCAGGCTCATTTTTTTTTGCATTTTGCTTCTTAAAAAGATTCAAAATTGTAAATTCCTGAATTCGTGTTTTCAAAACCTCATGCCCTGGTCAGATCATTTTGACGTATTGAAACGCTGTAACATTGAAACATTGTAACATTGAAACATTGAAACCTTAGACTTGGTAAGCTTGCAATTCTGCAGCATCGCATGCACAAGTCGCGGCAGAAAGATCTATTCAAAATCTGCATACAGCAGGTATTTTTTTCTTACTTTCTTAAAACTGTCTATACCGGCTTGCCACGATTTACGGATTTCGGTTTCACTTTTCCCGCTGACGATTTGCT
>DGQJ01000091.1:0-887 GCA_002389705.1 Bacteroidales bacterium UBA4417 | reverse complement strand
GTTCCCTCGAAAAAACAAAGCGATGGATACAGGTAAACGGATGGCATGTCGGGCAGGTTCGGCGATGGTTTTACCGGGAGCTGGTACCGCGACTTATGGGTGTAGTTCCTGCATTTAATAATGGTGAGTTTACAGTTTTGGGTACACTTCATCCATTTTTCACCATTCACCATGGCAGCATATTCGCCTACAGTCATTCCGTAAACAACCGGAACCGGATGCAGGCCTATAAATGAAGTATATGCTGGCTCAAGTACCGGTCCATCAATATAATACCCATTTGGATTGGGCCTGTCGAGCACCAGCAATGGAATATCATTTTCGGCGCAAGCCTCCATCACGTAAGTTAAGGTCGAAATGTAGGTATAAAAACGTGCGCCTACATCCTGAATATCGAAAATCATAATATCAATGTCCTGCAAATCTGTTTTGGTTGGTTTTTTATGACTACCATACAGCGAAATGATTGCTATCCCGGTTTTGGGATCAATATTGCTGTTGATTTCCTTACCATCGGGGGTGTCGCCCCTGAACCCGTGCTCGGGACCAAAAACTTTGATCACATTTACATGAAGCGATGATAAAGTATCGAGAAGGTGGGTGCGTTTAACCAGCGAGGTATGATTAGCCACCAGCCCGACTTTCCTGCCTTTCAACATCGGCACGTAATCGTTTACCAAGTATGCCCCGGGCATAATGCCTGGTATTGCCCCACTGGTTTTGGCGGTATTAACCGAATGCTGACAATCTGCAGGCAGCGCTGTGAAAAGCAGCAGCAAGATTGTAATGTATTTTAAAACAGGCATAGCGATGGAGAAACAGGTTTACAGTTAATGTTTTTAGCCTTGCAAAAACTGTACAATAGTAATGGAATTTCTCCTGAAACC
>DGQJ01000097.1 GCA_002389705.1 Bacteroidales bacterium UBA4417 | reverse complement strand
CATCAGAAATCAGTAATTACAAACAGCATAAACTAAATCCTATGAAAAAGATAAAACTAACAATCGCAGGAATAATGCTCTTCTCGCTAGCGTTTACGAGTGTTAATGCCCAAACCAAAGGAAATGGAAACGTAACTACCGAAACACGCGAAGTGTCATCATTCGATGCTATTAAGGTAGGCTGCGCCATTAAACTACACCTCTCGCAAGGTGACCAGCAATCAGTTAAGGTTGAAACCGATGAGAATCTTCAAAGCCGGATTATCGCCAAGGTTAGCAACGGAACACTGAACCTGGAATGTAACAATGTACAGAATGCCACCAAAATGGATGTTTATGTTACCGCAGTTAAACTTAACAGCCTCGACGCCAGCGGTGCATCCAAAGTTATTGGCGAAACCCCGGTAAAAAGTGATGTTTTCGGATTGTATACCTCGGGAGCTTCGAAAGTAAATATGGACATTGATGCAGGCATTTTTAACAACGAAACCAGTGGTGCTGCAAACAATACAATAAACCTGACCGCAAAAAGTGCCAATACCGAAGTGAGTGGAGCTGGTAATTTAACTTTAAAAGGAACTGCTGAAAAACATAAAACAGAAGTATCGGGAGCTGGTAACCTGAAAGCTATGGAGTTAATTTCCGACTATACCGATGCCGAAGTTTCGGGTGCAGGCAACGCAAAAATTATGGCACGCAAACAAATAAAAGCTGACCTTTCGGGTGCAGGTAGCCTGACTTATGTGGATAAGGACAATGTAAAAAAGATAGCCCGCCAGGGCGAATACCAGCTCTCCTTCGATGGAATGGACAATGTGAAAGGTGTGATTATTGAAGAAAACGAAGAAAAAGACCAGGCNNTTCAGGATGGAGAAACACAACAAAAACCCAAAATTTAATGGCCACTGGGCTGGTTTAGGGTTAAGCATTAACGGGCTCCTTAACCAGGATCATATGATTGATTATCCCGAAGGTGCCCCATACCTGGATATTAATTACAATAAATCCACAGGTGTAAGTCTTAACTTCTTTGAGCAGAATATCAACCTTGCCAATCAGAAACTTGGTTTAGTAACCGGCCTTGGGGTTACATGGAATAACTACCGCTTTGCCAATAATGTGATCCTCACCGATACAAACGGACACCTGGATGGATATTTCAGCGAAGTACCGGGCTACAGCTACCAGAAAAGCAAGCTCATGCTGGCATCACTTCGCATACCTCTGATGCTCGAATACCAGACCAACGCCAAAATGAAAGCCAACAGTTTTCATATAGGAGCCGGAGCAGTAGGCTGCGTTCGTATGTGGTCGCATACCAAAAATGAAATCAACAATTCGAAAACAAAAAACAAAGGCGATTTCTATGTAAATCCTTTCATTATACAGGGGATGGCTACTGTTGGCTGGGGGATAATTAACCTCTACGGAACTTACTCCTTCACCGAAATGTTCCGCAACGGTAAAGGTCCGACTGCTTATCCGTTCGAAGTGGGTATCACATTAGTAGGCTTCTAAAAGTAACTTATGAAACACGAATACACTCTGAAAATGAGCTTTGGATTAGTTTTGGCTTACTAAACATTGATTATGGTTAATTGATGGCTGCCTCCTTCGGGAGGCAGTTTTTTTTTTACAACCAAAGCATTAACTTTGCCCCCAAAAGTGGGATAACCGGCAGGATTTTTTGATTCAGTAAACCAAAATTTACCGTATTCTCAATGGTAATTTTTGAGGCTTTGATGCCGGAATTTACTGCAGATGACCTGTAGCCGTACCACAGATATTTTGCTGAAACAAACAATCATATTTATAATAAACTGTAATTCAAATACATATGTCGGGACATAATAAATGGTCGACCATTAAGCGTAAAAAAGGTGCGCTGGATGCAAAGCGGTCAAAGATTTTCTCCAAAATTATCAAGGAAATTACCGTTGCGGTAAAAGAAAGCGGCGCTGACCCTGACGCCAATCCGAGGCTAAGACTAGCCATTGCCAATGCCAAAGGTGCAAGTATGCCGAAAGAAAACATACAGCGTGCCATCAGTAAAGGCTCGGATAAAGACGGAGCATCGTTTATCGAATGTACTTTCGAAGGTTATGCCAATGGTGGCGTGGCCATTTTTCTGGAGGCTACTACGGATAACCAGCAACGCACCATTTCCAATGTACGGATGTATTTTAACAAGTTCAACGGGAACCTGGGCACAAACGGCTCACTGAGTTTTATTTTCGACCGCAAAGGTATTTTCACCATCCCGCAAGGCACACTCGATGCTGATGAATTTGAAATGGAAATGATTGAAGCAGGCGCCGAGGAAATGCAGCTCGAAGAAGGATACTATACGGTTACTACAGCCATGGAGAACTTTGGCCCTATGATGAAACGGCTTGAAGCCCTTAAAATTGAGCCGGAAAGCGCCCAGCTTCAACGTATTCCTAAAGATACCACCAAACTCGACCTCGAAAGCGCAAAAAAAGTGATGCGCCTTATCGAGATGTTCGAAGAAGACGACGATATTCAGGCTGTATATCACAATCTTGAGATGACAGACGAACTGATGGATTCCATGTAATTCATTGTACTGCTTAACTTCAAAATCCGAAAGCTGATTATGGTTTTCGGATTTTTTTTTGAGCTAAACTAAGCATATTAAAATATNNGTATAACTATGTTTTTAGTTGTATATTTGTATTCTAATTTCAGAGTTATGAAAAAACTTACCCAGGCCGAAGAACAAATCATGCAGGTACTGTGGGACCTGGAAAAAGGATTTGTAAATGACATAGTCAGCCAGTTACCTGATCCTAAGCCTGCGTACAATACGGTATCCACCATTGTTCGCATCCTG
>DGQJ01000098.1:3215-3344 GCA_002389705.1 Bacteroidales bacterium UBA4417 | reverse complement strand
AGGCATAACCGGGTTAACTTTACCTGGCATGATGGATGAACCTGGTTGCAGGGCTGGCAGATTAATTTCGAAAATGCCGGTTCGTGGGCCTGAAGCCAGGAAAATAAGATCGCTGCTGATTTTGGAAAG
>DGQJ01000098.1:0-3033 GCA_002389705.1 Bacteroidales bacterium UBA4417 | reverse complement strand
GCATCCTGGCCTTCGGTACGGCCCATCTTCAGCAGGTTATTGAACTCATCTCCTTTTTTATGAAAAGCCTTCGAAAGCAATTCAGCTTCGTTTACAACCTTGTCGTTGTGGAGTAACAATGCCACATGAATGGTAGTAGGATATACATCGTTTGTCGATTGGCCCATGTTAAGGTCGTCGTGCGGTTCGAGGTACTGGTACTCGCCTTTCTTATGACCCATCATTTCGAGACCGATGTTTGCAAGTACTTCGTTGGCGTTCATATTGGCCGAAGTTCCGGCACCACCCTGGTAAAGATCGGTTAAAAACTGGTCGTGATACTTACCATCGATAACAGCTTTGCAGGCTTTCTCAATGCCTTCGAGCCGGTCTTTTTTCATACGGCCTACGTCGAAATTGGCACGGGCAGCAGCCAGTTTAACCATGGCATAAGCACGTACATAGTCGGGGTAAAAATTTGTTTTTACACCACTCACCTGGAAATTTTCGAGAGCCCTGGCTGTTTGAACGCCATAATAGGCATCGGAAGGAATCTGTTTTTCACCCAACAGGTCCTTTTCAGTACGGAACTGGGCATTCGAATTCAGCCCGAACAGGAGTGCTGTTGCAAGCAAAATAATTTTCGACATATTTTTCATGCGTTGAGGGATTAATGGTTTATAAAAATTATTTAAAATCGGTTTGGCATTTTAGGTATTAAAATTTATTCATGTCAGCGGTGTTGCAGGGCTATCGGAAAATCATCCCCGGCTCCGTAACCAGCTGCATTCACCTTGTACCTTCCATCAGCTAATTAAAACTGACTGAAGGATTAACCCGGCAATTACAGCAGCCAGGGTGGTAACTAATCCGGGTAACATAAAACTGTGATTCAACACGTATTTCCCTATTTTGGTAGTGCCTGTGCGGTCGAACTGAATAGCTGTGAGCAGTGTGGGGTAACCCGGGATAAAGAAATGACCATTTACAGCCGGGAAAATGCCTACCATATAGGCAGGAGCCAACCCCAGCGATAAGCCTAATGGCATCAGTGCCTTGGTGGTAGCAGCCTGGCTGAACAGCAAAATACTGAGCGCAAATAAAGCAAGTGCAAAAGTCCAGGGATATGCAGTAACCAGTTCGCCCAATGTGCTTTTAATGAGCACATAATTGTGTTCCATAAAAGTACCGCTCATCCATACCACACCGAACACGGCTATGGTTGCCTGGCCGGCAGAGGCGAACAGGCTTGCCTTTGTAACCTGTGCGGCCGTTGTGTTCGCAAACAGGATGATTAAGCCGGCTGCTGAAAGCATAATCATCATAATCATGGATGGAATCTGTACCTGGCCCGAGGCATTTACGGCAAAATTGGGAACAAACCCTTCCTTACCCGAAAATTCCGGCAAAAGAGAAGGGAATGATCCCAACGCAACCACACCAATCACTGCCAAACCAAATATGATAACCGATTTTATAGCGCCCGGTTTCAGGGCAATTTCTGAATTGCCGCTATCATCCGAAATGCCTTTGGCAAATTCAGGATTTTTCATTCTTTCCAAAAACTCCGGATCCTGATCCAGTTCCTTTCCGCGTTTCAGCACAAACAGGATACCCACAATAACACCAATGAGTGTGGATGGAATACAAACCAAAAGTATATCGGCGAGTTTAATCCCATCGGCTACCAACACCGTTAACAAAGCAGCCGAAGCCGCCGAAACCGGGCTGGCCGTAATGCCCATATGCGCAGCGGTAACACTCATGCTCAGTGCCCTTTCGGGACGAACCCTGGCTTTGGTAGCTACTTCGGCAATAATGGGCAGAATAGAATACGAGATATGGGCTGTGCCTGCAAATAATGTGAAACAATAAGTTACCAGCGGACCCAGTATGGTAATCTGCCCCGGATGCTTTCGTAATATCCGGGCTGCCAGGTTAACCAGGTAATCCATTCCGCCTGCAGCCTGTAAGGCTGCGGCGGCAGTTACCACACTCAAAATAATGAGCATGACTTCGAGCGGAGGGTCGGCCGGCTGCATGCCAAAAACAAACAGCAGGATAAGTAACCCTATCATGCCCATTACACCCAAACCGATGCCCGACATGCGGGAACCGATAAAAATACAGACCAGTAAAACTGCCAGTTGTAGAAAGATCATACGTTATATCAGGTTATGTTTTCGTTAGGGATTACACTTTCATGCACGGGAGCCATCATCAACAGGCTGAATGTTATAATATCCAGTAAAGCTTCACCATCCACAGGTTTGCGCAGAAAAGCCATTACGCCATAATCCCTGCATTCCTCGCGGCTTTGTGGTTCATCGAATGCTGTAACCACAATTACCGGTATTGTAACTTCAGCCTCGCTGAGTTTGCGCAATAACTCGCACCCGCTCATCCCTGGCAGGTGGATATCAAGAACAAGAATATCACCGGTTTGAAGCCTGGCATCCTTTAAAAAATTCTCGGCGGTCCCGAAGGCCCTGGTTTCCATACCGGCCGATTCGAGAAACATCCCGAATCCGTAACATACTGATTTGTCATCATCTACCAGGTATACCATCGGGAAATATCAAATAAACTTAAACAGCTTATGAACTAAAAGTAAAATTACTACAGTGTGTACGTCTGTAAAATGGCACTTTAGTTCCATCATTGCCGGCACAAAGGCTATAAAGCGGTTTATGCAATTATAATAATTTGATTTTCTGTAAATTAAAACACATACACCCTTCGAAAGATAAGAATTCTTGGTAAGATATTATTTTGATGTGCCGAAAGCAAATTGTGATGTACGAGATTTTAACAAATCTGAATATTTTTGGTACTAATGGATTGGATATTTTTTCTCTTACTTTTTGCTTGAACAAAAAGTAACAACCTAGCGAAGCGATTTCATGAGCTCCTTTAAAAATAAGCAATGAGCGAATAAAAATTCAAGGCTTTCGAAAAATACATTGCAGTTCTAAGCCGGAGGTATTTTCACGCAATACAAGGCATGATAGATTGGAACAAATCCGGGCTTTTATCGTTGCTGTGTATTGCTAC
>DGQJ01000018.1:2156-3092 GCA_002389705.1 Bacteroidales bacterium UBA4417 | reverse complement strand
GGAAATTAATATTTGAACAGATTGTTCAGGGTTCTGGGTTTCACGTTCCTGGGTTTCACGTTTCTGGTTTCTGGTTCCTGGTTTCTGGTTCCAGCTTCCAGCTTCAAAGTTTCTGATTTCTGGTGCCTGGTTCCAGGTTCACGATACACGGCNNTAAGCACCCTCACCTTTTGCCGGCTCCACATTTCTTTGTTTCAGCAAATCTTTAATTTCATGCGAACGTTTTTCGGTAAGATTATACCTGAGTACAAAAAAGATAGAGAATATGCTCAGTAAAATGGGTAGGCCGATTTCAACCACACGCATCATTAAAAGGGTATACGGCGATTGAATGGTGAGTTGTACTGTTTGCGTTTCGATGGCTCCAAGTTGTTTATCCAGTTGGCCCAGGGGTAAACCGGTATTTATGTTGGCAAGTTGTTTGTCGACAGCCTCGCTGTTTTGGATTATACGTTTAAAATGTTCCTTGCTTTTTGCGGTCTCCAGTGACTTACCGTTAAGGTGTGCGAGGAGTTCAAACGAATTCAGCCTGGCTTTTTCGAACTTTGGCTGGAGTATGAGCGGAATGGCTGACTTCACGATGGTTTTAGTTAAAGAATCGGTATTTTTTTCACCGGTCTTTTGAAGTTGAGCCGAAAGAATTTCCAGTGCACTGATGTTGTTTTTTGTGACTCTTATTACTTCTGCCAGTTTCTCCTGTCGCTGTTTTTTATATTCCGGTACGTTTTGGTAGGCCTCATCCTGTTTCTTTACAGATTCTTTCTCAAGAACTTTTATGTACAGTTTTGAATCATCAATGGCTTCGGAAATCTTTTTCTGTGTGTTTTGAAATAGCGTAGTTTTGGTTCCGGCCATACCCTGGTCGCCCTGCCAGTATTTAATGTCACTTCTCAACTCCCTGATACTTCCCTGCAAACTATCCACTTTTGTAACCTG
>DGQJ01000018.1:156-2129 GCA_002389705.1 Bacteroidales bacterium UBA4417 | reverse complement strand
AGCGTAAAGAAAAATAACATACCTGCCGAAAGCAATATGGTTGGGATCAGAACAAGGTATGGGTAAGTGGGATTGTAGCACACTATTTTTGATGCCTGCGCAACAACCATCAGCGAAATAGCAATGATGAGGGTGTTTCGTTTACCCAGTTTAGGACTTATCCAGTTAAGCGGAAACACGGCAAGTACCCCGGTAATGGCCCAAATAGTTCCGTTAATCCCCAACAAAGTAGCACCCGCAACTTTATCACCACCATAAATGTAAAAAATCGGGATATACGAACCAAGCAGACTTACAAAATTGAAGCCCATAGCCAGCGTAAAAATGGTGAGGGTGAGCATGATAAAATTTCGGTTGGTGGCCGTGCGTTTCATATCTTTCCAGAAGGGTGTTTTTTCCTGGGTCGACACTTTCTTAAATCCTGGTTCGCGTAACCTGAAAAACCACCAGAACGAAAGCGGAATCAAAATGGAAGCAATCATAATGGAAACATAGCGCATACCATCCACTTCGTTGCCGCCCGGGCCCTTAAAAATCTCCATGCTGGCCAGGGCAAACAGCCATGGCGTACTCATAGCAAACAGGTTGCCCACAAAACTCTTGGCACTGAAAAGACGGGTTCGCTCGTGGTAATCGGTAGTCATTTCCATGCCCAGCGCTCCGTGGGGAATTTCGAAAATATTAACTGCAGTAAAAAATATCAGCAGTGAAATCAGGATATACACAAGCTGGAAGGCCTGGAATCCTGAATCGGTAGGAAACCAGCTGTGAACCAGGTCGCCTTTGGGTATCCACCAGATTACGACAAAGGAAAGTGCTACCGCTATGCCTCCCAGTAAAAGGTAAGGACGACGGCGCCCCCAGCGGGTACGCGTGTTATCCGAAAGATGCCCGATGATGGGATCAGACAATGCATCCCAAAGCCTCGGAACAATGAGTATAGCACCCAGCCAGAAAGCGCTTAATCCCAGGCTGATATTTCCCATTAATCCTACCAGGATCCCGGCAACATTGAACAATGCGATAGGAATTATGCCTCCTGCTCCATAGGCAGCCAGCTGCGAAAAACGAATTTTATCTTCCTCCCTTGGTACCTGGTTTGCCGTAGCTTGTTCTTCCATGTGCAAAGTATAAATTGTGGGTTAGTAATATATAACTACTTCAGCGGGAATGGCTTTAACAGCTATTTCCTTTGTATTGAACTCAGTGATTTCTTTGCCGTTTACTGTAATCCGTTTTGGAAGTGTGGAATGATTAAAGTTCCTGATTTTTATCCCGTTAGCCGGCAGCTTCACGTCACCGGTTATCGAAAACCTGTACGAGTTATTTTCTTTTTTGATGGAATAGGAAATTTCGCCGTAATAAGTCGGCAGGTTGGCGACTGACATGCCCTGGGGAGCATCAATCCAGTCCTGGTAAAGTGCCGATGCCAATACAAGCGACTGATCAAATTCATTTTCGTACACAAACATGGAACGGATGGCATTAATAAAATCGCTGCCAACCCAGGTATGAGGCATATCGCCGATATATCCGGGGAAACGTGCATCATTCCAAATTACTTCCGGCCAGTGGTTCCAGGCGTGAGGCCGCTGGTCGTTTAAGAAAAATTCAATAAGTTCATGAGCCCTGTCAGGCTGATCTAAACTGATAAACGAGCCAATAAGCCGGTTTTCGTAGGGCGTATAGTTCACCCAATCTATTTTATGATCACGCCTTTTTCTGAAAAAATCGTAGTATTTATCAAAAGTGTTGTACACCTGAGGCTTCGGCAGGTTTATTAATTCGTTGCAAGGCGTTAACGCNNCGGAAGGTATCGCGGATTTTTTTTACGCGTTCGTAATTGGCAGTTTCTCCTAATATGAGTTGAATTTCGGCAGCATCCTTTAATCCTTTCATGGTGAAAAAATTATCCCAATACGAATGCATAGGCTTTGCCGAATAACCTTCGTGGCTGATGGATTCGGGCACCA
>DGQJ01000018.1:0-123 GCA_002389705.1 Bacteroidales bacterium UBA4417 | reverse complement strand
CGGAAATAATCAGTCGATCGCTGTTCAATGAGCGACTCAATGTAATCGACTGCCTTAAGCACATACCCGTTTTTTGATTTGAGGGAAGCAGTGTCGTGGGTGAAGTTGAAATATTCGCGGACC
>DGQJ01000284.1:17214-17409 GCA_002389705.1 Bacteroidales bacterium UBA4417 | reverse complement strand
ACCACCAGCGCGAAGGTTATTGATAATTTATGTGTCTAATAACCAGTATAAATCACATTAAGAATAATTAACAAACAGGGCTTATACAGTAAACTACAAAAGCCTAAATTTGTCGAAAATGATGGAGAAGAACAAATTGATCGACACAATCGATAAAAGCAAACTGCCGAAGCATATTGCCATTATTATGGATGG
>DGQJ01000284.1:4206-17108 GCA_002389705.1 Bacteroidales bacterium UBA4417 | reverse complement strand
AAAACGCTGAACGATAACAATATCAGGCTTAGGGTTATAGGAAACATACATTGTATGGCTCCCGATGTTAAAAAGCAGCTTGAAGAAGCAATGGAAAAAACTGCAAACAATACACGTATGGACCTTTTCCTTGCGCTGAGTTACAGCGGCAGATGGGAAATAGTGGATGCCATGCGGAAAATTGCATTGCAGGTGAAAGAAGGGGAAATTGAACCCTACCAGATCAATGAAAAGCTGGTTTCTGCCAGTATGAATGCACCCGATCTGCCCGATCCCGAACTGTTGATACGCACAAGCGGCGAATTCCGCACAAGTAATTTCCTTATGTGGCAAACGGCCTATACCGAGTTGTTCTTCTCCTCGAAACTCTGGCCCGATTTCCGTAAAGAAGACTTATACGAAGCTATTATTGATTTCCAGCATCGCGAGAGGCGATTTGGCAAAACGAGTGAACAAATTATAAAATGCAAAGGATGACACTGAGGCGCTTTACTTTACTACTTATTCTGATTTCAACCCTCTCAATACCTGTTGTGGCTCAAAATACAACAGGCGACGAAATTCCTGATATCAATTACGCTTCTCCCCGTAAATATACCATCGGGGGTATCACCGTTACAGGCGCTGATTATCTCAACAGTTCAGTCCTTATTTCCTTGTCCGGGTTACAGGTTGGCAATAAAATAGATATACCCGGCGAACGTATCCGCTCCGCTATTGATAAACTCTGGCAACAGGGCCTTTTCGAAGACGTGAAAATTCTGGCTACCGGTGTTCAGGGCGACCAGATTTTCCTTGAGCTGAAATTAACCGAACGCCCGCGCTTATCCAAATTCACCTTTAGCGGCATACGCAAAGGCGAAGGCGATGACCTGAAAGATAAAATAAAAATTTCGAAAGGGGATGTTGTTACAGATAACATGCTCAACAGGGCAAAAAACACCATTATCAAACACTACATTGGTAAAGGTTATTTTGATGCCAGCGTAACCGTCTCGCAATCGAAAGATACTATGCTGATCAACAACGTAGCGCTCGATTTCAAGATTGATAAAGGAGGGAAGGTTAAAATTGACAAGATTAATGTGATCGGTAACAAGGAAGTAAGCGAACTTACCCTGAAATCGGCACTCAAAAAAACCAAGGAGAAAGGATCTTACAGGGCTTTATATACCTTGCAGGAATCCTTGTTCGGCTTGTTCGGGCATGCCTTTAAAAAGGATCTGAAAAATTACCCGGATTATGTCCGCGATCTGATGGATAAAAATTTGAAAATGAGGTTGTTCAAAACCTCGAAATTCATCGAAAAAGATTATGAAGAAGATAAGCTTGCGCTGGTAAAAAAATTCTACGAAAACGGTTACCGCGATGCTACCCTGATCAAGGACTCTGTTTACAAATCGGGCCGCAACGGCATCACAATCGATCTTCATGTTTACGAAGGCCGTAAATACTATTACCGCAACATTTCTTTTGTTGGGAATACCAAGTTTACAGCAGCTGAACTTGCACTATTACTCGGTATCCGCAAAGGCGATGTTTATAACCAGGAAGAACTGGATGCTTCGCTGCAGTTCAACCCCAACGGCATCGACCTGATGAGCTTGTTTGTCGACGACGGTTACCTTACCTGTACCATCGAGCCTATCGAAATCAGTGCCGAGAACGATTCCATCGACCTGCAGATCCGCATTCGCGAAGGCCGGCAGATGAATGTGAACCGGGTTACCGTTGCAGGAAATACCCGCACTAACGACCATGTTATTGTTCGCGAACTCTACTCGCGCCCGGGACAGCTTTTCAGTCGAAATGACATATTACGCAGCCGTACCTCGCTCACACAGCTCAAATATTTCGACCAGGAAAAAATTGATATTCAAACTCCCAATATTGATCCTACCAACGGAACGGTTGACGTTGCTTACAAAGTGGAGGAAACATCATCCGACCAGCTCGAACTTTCGGGCGGCTGGGGCTATGGCCGGTTAATCGGTACCCTGGGAGTTTCATTTAATAATTTCTCGGCACGCAACTTCTTTAAAAAGGGTGCATGGCGACCTATCCCTTCGGGCGACGGGCAAAAATTGTCGTTACGCCTGCAGTCGTATGGAAAAGGATACCTGAGTGCAAGCGCCTCGTTTACCGAACCCTGGCTGGGAGGTAAGAAACCAAACCAGTTAAGCGTTTCAACCTATGTTTCGGCATTTAACAACGGGCTCGATAAAAACAACTCACAGTATTATGCCTACAATATCACCGGGTTGTCGTTCGCATTCAGCCGCAGGTTAAACTGGCCTGATAACTACTTTAACCTGTCGCAGACCATAAGCCTGCAGCATTACAACCTTGATAATTACACCCTATTTGGTAAACCATCGGATGGTTTGTATCAGAGTTATTCCTATACCATTGCCTTAGGCCGTTATTCGACCGATGCCCAGATTTTCCCACGTGCCGGATCGGAATTTAATATCTCGTTAGAGCTTACCCCTCCGTATTCATTGATTGCGCCTGAAAAATTTGCCGCCAAAAGCCAGGAGGATAAATACCGGCTGATTGAGTTTCACCAGT
Source organism: Bacteroidales bacterium UBA4417 (assembly GCA_002389705.1). Classification (GTDB taxonomy): domain Bacteria; phylum Bacteroidota; class Bacteroidia; order Bacteroidales; family UBA4417; genus UBA4417. The sequence continues at coordinate 14,537 of DGQJ01000284.1, read as the reverse complement.
GGAAAATTAATGCAGCCTTTTACCAGCAGATTGTTGGCGACCTGGTTCTTATGGCCCGCGTAAAAGCAGGCATCCTGGGCAGGTACAATACCGATATAGAAGTTACGCCATTTAACCGCTATTTTATGGGGGGTGATGGTATGTCGGGTTATTCGGCCATTGACGGAAGGCAGCTGATCGGTTTCAGGGGATATACCAACGAGAGTTTAACACCTTATGCCGGCGTTACTTCAAGGCCTCCGGGAGGTACGGTTTACAATAAGAGCACCCTCGAGCTGCGTTACCCGCTTTCGCTCAATCCCAACTCAACGATTTACGGGCTTATGTTTGTTGAAGCCGGTAACGACTGGTCTTCCTTCCAGGATTTCGAACCTTTCAGCCCCCGCAGGTCGGCGGGTATAGGGGTACGCGTATTTCTGCCGATGTTCGGATTGCTTGGTCTTGACTGGGGTTACGGCTTTGATGATATACCCGGTTTGCCCAATGCGAATAAGGGCCAGTTCCATTTCTCAATGAATTCTTCTATTGATTAATTGTTTTGGCAGGTTTTTTGCAGTTGCAATGGAATAACCAGGATGTGATTTTCTGTTGTATCCATCAAAATTAATATCGCTATGAAAAAAATCATTTTGCTTGCAGCCATTTTCTGCACCATGGGTTTTGGCGCATCAGCCCAGAAGTATGCTTTCGTGAATACCGATTACATACTCGATAATATCCCAGAATATACCGATGCCCAGGCGCAGCTTGATGAGATGTCGGCCACCTGGCAAAAGGAAATTGATGCCAAATTTGCCGAAATTGATAAGATGTACAAAAGTTATCAGAACGAAGCGGTGCTTCTGCCCGAGGATATGAAAAAGAAACGCGAGGAGGAAATTATCAAAAAGGAAAGAGAAGCCAAGGACCTGCAGAAAAAGCGTTTTGGGAAGGACGGTGATATGTTTAAGAAACGCCAGGAACTTATAAAACCTATACAGGAAAAAATCTATAACGCGATTGAGGATATAGCCACTGCCGAAAATTATGCGGTGATATTCGATAAAGCTACAAATGCCACGCTCATTTACACCAACCCGAAGTACGATGTAAGCGAACAGGTACTCGAAAAAATGGGCTATACTTATAAACCTCAGCAGAATACAAAGACTAAAAAATAGACAGCAGGTGCTTTTGTAAAGGCTTTTTTTTACCTTTGCTCCTCATATAATCCGAAACACTTAACCCTTATAATTGAAAATGATGAAGAATCTCCTAAAAGTTGTTACCATTGTAGTATTGATTGCTGTTGCAGCAGGTGTTCAGGCGCAGAAAGCCACCAAAATCGGTCATGTTGATTTCGCCAAAGTGCTGGAACAGATGCCAGGCCAGGATACCGTTAAAACAGTTATGGAAAAATATGTTCAGACTCTCCAGGGCGAATTACAGACTATGCAGTCGGAACTGGAACTGAAAAATGCTGACTACCAGAAAAATGTAGCCACCATGTCGAATATTATCAAAACTACCAAAGAAAAAGAAATGGTTGATTTGCAGGATCGCATCCAGGCTTTCCAGCAATCGGCTCAAAAAGAACTTTCCGACAAACAGACCGAGCTTATTACTCCTTTTGTGAACAAAGCAAAACAGGCTATAAAAGATGTAGCTAAAGAAGGCGGATTTGCTTACATTCTGAACGGTGTTGAAGATATCCTGCTTTACTCCGAAGGTGGCGAAGACGTTACTCCGCTGGTGAAGAAAAAACTGGGTATTAAATAACCCGTTTCCTTATAACATAAAAGGCTTTCCTTTCAACGGGAAGGCCTTTTTTTATGCCTGGTATTGGCTGCATTTAGCTAAAGAAGTTCTTATATCAGGGTATAGAGATAGGCTTGATATAACAAGGCTGAATGCTACTGACTCCGAATTCGTCTGAGCAGTCTATAGTTCGCATCTCATGCTATTGATAGCAGGTTATCATTCATAATTCAAGCTGTATGAAATTTTATATTCGTTCAAAAGACAGATAATGGAAATGTGCCCTTTGTTTTTGTCAATCACAGAATAATATAAACAGTCATTTTCTGGTGAACGTATCATTCTGCTTGAGTCCATATTGTTTATTAATCTTGTAAAATCATCTTTTGAAAACTGAATTATAAACAATTCGGTATAATCGCCTCCCCAAAAAGCCCAATCAGTCTTATATTCTACCAATTTGCATTTATACGGTATTTTTATTTCAAGTGTATTTTCAAGTCTTTTGGTGCAATACGCTAAATCAGATTCTTTTTTAGTACAACTACATATGACACTAAAAATGGTTAATGAAAAAATAATCAGCTTATTCATCTTTTGGTATTTGTTGGGTTTCTTTGCCTGCACTTCGGCCCGCAGACTTTTAGCGTGCACTATTCTCAGCACAAACTTAACGATATTACATCAATAAGAATGGATTACCAGTATTAATTTGCAATGTATAATGTGGATTAAGCTGTTAAAATTTACCGGATGTTTATGTTTATTTATGTGTTGCCTTCAATGCAAAAAAAATCTGCACCAGCTAAGTTCCGGTGCAGATTTCTGATTTGGCTGCCTTAAGAAAATTTTAAACAACCTAGTATTTGTCGTTTTCATCGGTTGCATTTTCGCCAGGGTTTTTCGGATCGAAAGTAGAGCAGTTGAAATAATCCTCTTTCAGTCCCTCCGGTCTTTCGAAATCGCCACGGGTAAGTTGTAGCTGCGAGTCGGCGTATATTTTTTTCATATACAATGCCCAGATCGGCAACGCCATGTTTGCGCCTTGTCCCAGGGAAGTGGTGCGGAAACGTATGGTCCGGTCGTCGCCACCAACCCACACACCGGTTACAAGGTCGGGCGTGAGGCCCATAAACCATCCATCGGAGTTGCTTTGCGTAGTCCCTGTTTTGCCGGCAATAGGGTTGGTCAATCCATATTTGCCCCTAAGCCGCGATCCAGTACCACTTTCGACTACACCTTTCATCAGCCCGATCATCATATAGGCTGTTTCCTCGCTCATGGCTTCGTCCTGGTGCGGAACAAACTGTGCAATCACATTCCCGTGCTTATCTTCGATGCGGGTTACAAACAAAGGCTGAACAAAAATGCCTTTGTTGGCATAGGTGCTCATAGCGCCTGTCATCTCGTACAGCGAAATATCGGGTGTACCCAGGCAGATGGAAGGAACTGCAGGCAGCGGGCTGAAAATGCCCATTTTACGTGCAATTTTAATTACGGCTTCGGGCGAAAATCTCTTGATCAGGTATGCAGAAATCCAGTTGATGGAATTGGCCAGCGCTTCTTTGAGGGTTACCATCTGGCCTTCCTTATACTTGCTCGAATTGGACGGCGACCATAGTTTGCCGTTTGTCTCGATGGAGTATTGTACATTAGGCACCTGTGAGCAGGGATACATCTGCCCATCCTGCATGGCAACGGTATAAACAAAGGGTTTAAAGGTGGAGCCAACCTGCCGGCGGGCAATTACCACGTGATCGTACTTGAAAAACCTGAAGTTGATTCCTCCTACGTAAGCACGAACATACCCGGTCTGTGGTTCCATCGACATCAGGCCGGCATGCAGAAACCATTTGTGGTATTTAATGGAATCCATGGGGCTCATAACCGTATCAATCTCGCCTTTCCACGAGAATACCCGCATGGGAATTGGGGTTTTGAATGCCAGTTCAATGGAGTCGTTCGACAGACCGGCTTTTTTCATGCTGCGGTAACGATCCGAACGCTTTTTGGAAGCCACCAGCAGCTGGTTGATTTGTTTCTTGTCCGACAAATCATACGGGGCATGCGAATTGCCTTTCCANNGTATAAATTTTCAGTCCGTCCTTATACAGGTTATAGTAGCTGCCATCGGCTTTTTTGTTTTTTGAAACCCAGCCGAAAACAGGATCTCGGAGCCAGCGCACTGAATCGGCGATATAATCTTCGCGGTTATCGTAATTATCTTTTTCTGGTTTTTCGGCCATCATGGCTTCGCGCAGGTATTCCCTGAAATAAGTGCCGGGTCCGCTGTTGTGGTCCTGCAGGGTGTACTGCGACATATCAAGTGGCAACACACGCACTGAATCGTATTGTTTTTCGGTGATATAACCATTTTTGAGCATCTGGCTCAACACCACTTCGCGGCGTTTTTTCGATCGTTCTTTATTCCGTACCGGGTGAAAGTAGGAGGGAGCTTTGAGCAAGCCTATCAGCACAGCCGATTCCTGGATGTTCAGTTCGGCGGGTGTTTTGTCGAAGTAGGTCCGGGCGGCTGATTTAATGCCAAAGGCCAGGCTACCGAAATCAACAGTATTCAGGTATAAAGCCAGTATTTCTTCTTTAGTGTAGTTGCGTTCCAGCTTAATGGCGGTAATCCATTCCTTGAGTTTTGAAAAACCGGTTCCAAAAACAGTGAAGTGTTGCTCACGCGGGAAAAGGTTCTTAGCCAGCTGCTGGGTGATGGTACTTCCGCCTCCTTTATCAGTACCGGTTACCATCCCTACAACGGCCCGGGCTATAGCTTTCCCATCAATGCCCGAATGCTGCTCAAAACGCGAGTCTTCGGTAGCTATAAGGGCCTTTACCAGCCATGGCGACAGCTCCGAATAATGTACATTTGAACGGTTCTCGAGGTAAAAGGAACCCAATACTTTCTGGTCGGCCGAAATAACCTCCGAGGCAAGTTTGCTTTTGGGGTTTTCGAGTTCTTCAAAAGAAGGCATAAAGCCCAGCCAGCCCAGGGAAAGCGCAGTAAAAAACAAGGCAATAATCAACAGGGAGATAAAGTACCATTTCCAGAACCACTTTACCCACTGGTTTTCATTCAGGTTTTTCTTCATTTTTCAATCTTTTTCAATCTGAAATTTGCAATCAGTTTGTTTGCTTTTTAATCAGAATACCAACATCAGTAATGCCTTTCAGCTTATCCTTACGCATGGCCTGGTTCACGGCTATAATGTAATTGCCGGGTTTGCGGAAACGTACTCCTTTGCGGAAAAGGAATCTGTTATCCTTATGTTTTCCCATGCCTTTGCCATACCATTTACCATCGGGCGCTGCCAGTATGCACTCAGCAGTATCGCGGGAGTATGTATTGCCCGGGTAATATGCCGTTATAAAAAGGTAAAGGTTTTGAAAATCATAATCGGTGGTATTACGGATTTCGAAATAAAAGTCGTAAGACGCAAGCGAATCTTTCGAGTCGAATGAATAAATGAGCGTATCTGTAGTCTTCCATTCGCCCTTTTCGAGGTGTGCCGATTCGGTGTAAAAAACATTGTTGTTACACGAAGCCAGTGAGAACAGGGCCACAACAGCAACCGAAAACTGCAGGAAAGTGTGCCTGGAGATATTTTTTTTTGAATTCATAAAAATGTACCTGTCAACGGGGTAGGGAATATTTATTTCTTTTTATCGAAACGGCGCAGGTCTTCACTGGCAACCACCAGCCCGATTGGGGGCTTTTTATCCTGTTTGATGGTGAAGTCTTCGATTTTCTCGGGTATTTTACCTGCTTTGTTCATTGCAATAACCTCTTTTACACGGGCAACTGTTAAGGCAAACATTTCGTGTTCTTTCCCTTTGTAACCAAACCACATGGTGCCTGCAAACACATCAATTTTCTGCAGCAGCACATCGCCCTGGCGGGTTTTCAGCACCACGTTTTCGTCGGGAAAACTCTTGAGTGCATCACTGTAAGCTTCCACTTCGTAGTTCAGGCAGCATTTGAGTTTGGAACACTGACCGGCCAGTTTCTGCGGGTTTGGCGAAAGTTGCTGTATGCGTGCCGATGCTGTTGATACCGAATGAAATCCACTGATCCAGGTGGAGCAGCATAATTCGCGGCCGCACGAGCCAATGCCACCCAGACGGCTGGCTTCCTGGCGCATGCCGATCTGCCTCATTTCAATCCTGATTTTGAGTTCGTCGGCCAGTATTTTAATCAGTTCCCTGAAATCGACCCTGTCTTCGGCGGTGTAGAAGAAGATGGCTTTTGTATCATCACCCTGGTATTCCACATCGTTCACTTTCATTTTGAGGCCAAGTTTCAGCGCGGCAACCCGGGTTTTATAAAGGGCATCGTGTTCGTGCGAAATAGCAACCAGCCACTTGTCGACATCGGCCTGTTTAGCTTTGCGGTAAAGTTTGCGCAGATCCTCCTTTGCCGGGTTTACGCCTTTTCGCAGCATCTGAAGCCTTGCGGTTTCGCCGGTAAGGGTTACAATGCCGATATCATGACCGGGTGAGGCTTCAACAGCTACAATGTCGCCGGTATGAACCGCCAGCCCGGCCGGAACCCTGAAAAAGTCCTTGTGGTTATTCTTAAACCTGACTTCCACACAGTCGAACCTGGCAGTATTGGCAGGCAGCGGAATATTGCTCAGCCAGTCGTAGGTAGCAAGTTTAGCGCATTTTTGTTCAGCTCCGGCTCTTCCCATAATAGGGTTGCTATGTCCGCAACAGCCCCTGGCTCCTACATTTTCACGGTTTGATATATTGATGGGTATGTTTTCTTCCATGTTATTTCATTAAAATCCTCCGCACATCTCTGGTATCAGTAACGAAGGGGTTGATATATTAGTATAACCCGCCGGCTTGTTTCCATTTCACCGAAACCAGCCTGCGGGCCCGAAGTGACAAATTTACGCTTTTTTGGCAACAGGTGTTGCCGGAATTTTTAATATCCTGGCAATGAGGTGCGACAGGTCAGTAAGTACGATCTGCGCATTGGCATTTCTTTCGATGTGGAAGATGGCCCTGTTGAATTCCTCATCAAATTTTTCAATGTTCTGCGGATGAATAAACGGGGAGAAATTTTTTACAAAGGCCAGTTCATCGCCGTCGAGTTTTACCAGGTGATGGTTGCCGACGTTGTATTGTAAGCAAATACGGAACATCTCGAGCCCGTAGGCGAGCATCTCTTTTTGTTTTTCGCGGCTGCCGTCGCCAAGCAGCGATGGAATGGCATCCAGCAGTTTATCGTAGTCTTTGAGGTTGCCGGCAATGGTAAAGCAGCGGCGCATCCATTCGCGGAAAACTATAAACCGTTCCTGTTCGGTTGCCAGTGAAACATTGCCTGAGCCTGTTTTGCCTGCCAGCATCAGGGCCGTGGTATAGTTTCCATCAGCCAGCCGGGCTATTTTTGTTGCATCGGCTGTAGCAACCTGGTGGTGGTGTTCAAGTGCTTTCTGTATATCTTCATCTTTCAGCCTGGGTACTTTGATCAGTTGAGCCCTCGATAGGATGGTGGCAATAATTTGTTCCTGGTTTTCGGATATCAGGATGAAAAGCGTTTTGGCAGGAGGTTCTTCGAGGTTTTTCAGCAATTTATTAGCCGAGGCTGAGTTCATTTTTTCAACCATCCAGATGATCATTACCTTATACTCGGCCTCATATGCCTTATATGCCAGTGTGCGGTTGATGTTGTCGGCATCATCAGCATTAATAAATCCCTGTTTTTTGTCAATGCCGATTTTATCGTACCAGTCGGGCAGTGATACATAATACTTATTTTCCGTGAGGAATTCGCGCCAGGGTGCGATAAAATCCTTCGAAAGTACTTTGGTGCCCGTTACTTCTTTTGTGCTGTTGATAGGGTAGAGAAAATGAAGGTCGGGGTGGATAAGTTTGCAGTATTTTTTGCACGAGGGGCATTCGCCACAGGAGTCTTCGGGCGTGCGGTTGCGGCAATTGATGTATTGTGCATAAGCCAGCGCGAGCGCCAGTTTACCGGAGCCTTCCGAACCCAGGAAAAGCTGGGCATGGCTAACGCGGTTCTCGAGAACAGTGCGCCGCAGCCGCTGCTTCAAAGGCTCCTGCCCGATTATATCACTGAATTTCATACTTCGTTGTGGGAAAACATGCTGCCAAAGGTAAGATTTTTTTGCCAGCCGAAGGAAGTGGTTTTGTGGGCAAATTCGCGTAGTTATTCCTTTTATGCTGAAACTGCCAGGTTAAATGTCTTGTACCGGGATTCATCTATAAAATCCTTTTCAGTGATGGTTTGTGTAAAAAAAAGTCCACACAAATAAATGTGTGGACCCTGGTTTTTTATTTTTCTTCAGGCTGAAGCCTGGCTTCCAGAAGGAGTGTTGATTCGCATAGTTCAGTTTATGCCCTGGTAAAGAGGTTAAAACCCGCCTCCTTTTACCTGCCTGTTCTGTGAGCCGATTTTTGCCCCCAGAAATTCGCGGTTCATACGGGCGATATTTTCGATAGAGATCTGTTTCGGGCATTCAGCTTCGCAGGCGCCTGTGTTGGTACAGTTACCAAAGCCGAGTTCGTCCATTTTTGCCACCATGGCCTGAACCCTGCGGCTGGCCTCGGCTTTGCCCTGCGGCAACAGCGATAAATGCGAAACCTTGGCAGCTACAAACAACATGGCAGAAGCATTTTTGCAGGCCGCAACACAGGCACCGCAACCAATACAGGCTGCTGCGTCCATGGAGGCATCGGCATTTTCTTTTGGAATCAGTATGGCGTTGGCATCGGGAATACCGCCTGTGTTGGCCGAAATAAATCCACCGGCCTGTATAATTTTATCAAAAGCCTGGCGGTCGACCATCAGGTCGCGGATCACGGGGAATGCTGCTGATCGCCAGGGTTCAATGGTAATGGTATCGCCGTCTTTAAACCTGCGCATATGCAACTGGCAGGTAGTTACGGCATCGTCGGGACCATGAGGGCGGCCGTTGATGTAAAGGCTACATGCCCCGCAAATACCTTCGCGGCAGTCGTGGTCGAACACTACAGGATCCTGGCCTTTCATTACCAGCTGGTCGTTAAAAACATCCAGCATCTCGAGGAATGAGCTGCTTTCGCTGATGCCGGTTACTTTATAGGTTTCAAATTTGCCTTTGGCTTTGGCATTCTTCTGACGCCATATTTTGAGTGTAAAGTCCATTTTTTCAGGTTTTAGGTTTTTGGGCTTCAGGAGTTGTGACCTTTATTCTGGCCTTGAGTATTTCCTGAACCTCGCTTCCTTTTATGTTGATAATTCTGAGTTTTGAACCGGTACATTTACCGGTAATTCCCGTTTGCTTTTATTTATAATTCCGTTGTTTAACTTCAATTGCTTCGTATTCAAGTGGCTCCTTGTTCAGCAGTGGCTCCTTGTCCTCACCCTGGTATTCCCAGGCTGCAACATACATATAATCGGAATCATTACGTTTGGCTTCGCCTTCGGGTGTCTGGTATTCTTCACGGAAGTGTCCGCCACACGATTCTTCTCGGTTCAGCGCATCTAAAGCCATCAGTTCACCCAGTTCGAGGAAATCGGCTACACGGCCGGCTTTTTCGAGCTCAGGATTCACTTCGTTGAATTCACCGGTAATTTTCACATCTTTCCAGAATTCTGCCCTTACCTCACGGATAAGGGTGATGGCTTTCTGCAGACCTTCTTTATTGCGGGCCATACCTACATATTCCCACATAATCTTGCCAAGTTTGCGGTGGAAGTGATCCACAGGCTGGCTTCCTTTAACATCGAAAAGTTTCTGAAGCCTGGCTTTAACCTGTTTTTCCGATTCTTCAAATTCAGGCAGGTCGGTTTTAAAACGTGGCACATTGATCTGATCGGCCAGGTAATTCTGTAACGTATAGGGCAACACGAAATATCCATCGGCAAGTCCCTGCATCAGAGCCGATGCACCCAGGCGGTTGGCTCCGTGGTCGGAGAAATTGGCCTCGCCGGCAACAAACAACCCTGGAATGGTCGACATCAATTCGTAATCAACCCAAAGTCCACCCATGGTGTAATGTACAGCCGGGTATATCATCATGGGTGTTTCGTAGGGATTTTCGTCTACAATTTTTTCATACATCTGGAAAAGGTTGCCGTATCTTTCTTCAATAACCTTTTTGCCAAGCCTGTTAATGGCTGAGGCAAAGTCGAGGTAAACGGCCAGGCCTGTTTCACCCACGCCAAATCCTGCATCGCAGCGTTCCTTGGCAGCGCGCGAAGCAACATCGCGGGGTACCAGGTTACCAAATGCGGGGTAACGGCGTTCGAGGTAATAATCGCGGTTCTCTTCGCTGATGTCTTTGGGTTTAATTTTATTGTGACGAAGCGCTTCTACGTCCTCCTTGCGTTTGGGGACCCAAATGCGGCCGTCGTTGCGCAGGCTTTCGCTCATCAGCGTAAGCTTCGACTGGAAATCGCCGTGAACCGGGATACAGGTCGGATGTATCTGGGTAAAACAGGGATTTCCGAAAAATGCACCTTTTTTATAGGCTTTCCAAACCGCGGTAGCGTTGCTGCCCATGGCGTTGGTCGACAGGAAAAATACATTTCCATATCCGCCGGTAGCAAGTACAACGGCATGTGCCGAATG
>DGQJ01000284.1:3954-4095 GCA_002389705.1 Bacteroidales bacterium UBA4417 | reverse complement strand
CCCGCCGTATTCCCTTGCAAACGGAACACCTAAGGCAACCGATTGATCGATGATACTGCCGCTTACTTCTGCCAGTCGGTATACATTGCCTTCGCGGGCACGGTAGTCGCCACCTTTAATGGTATCGTAAAACAAACGATA
>DGQJ01000284.1:3017-3907 GCA_002389705.1 Bacteroidales bacterium UBA4417 | reverse complement strand
ATAACATCGAGTTTTCGTTTATTCGCCGGGTTAACAAGGGCGATATGATCTTTGTAACTGCTCCATTTCGAAGCAAGTGGCCCCTGTGGTATTTTTGAATTGAGTTTTGCCATACAAATTATACTTTTATCAACTGACAATCAGCAGTTTTTGTCTTTTACTTAATGAACATGAAAAACAAGGGGATGCTTGCAAATCCGAGTGGAACCAGAATTGCATAAATGGTACTCACCACTTTAATAAATGGAGTGTATTTGGTGTGGTTGAGCCCCAGGGTTTGAAATGCCGACTGAAATGCATGGTGCAGGTGAAATCCCAGGAATACCATCAAAACTACGTAAAGTATGGCGTAGAATTTATTGGCAAAGAGCAAAACGGCCATCTGGTAAAAATCTTCCTTGTTTAATCCTTCAGGCGGGCTTACCAATCCGAGTTTTACGAAGTAGAAATTAAAAAAGTGAACACACAGGAAAATAAAAATAATGGCACCGGTGTGTATCATGTACTTCGAAAAGAACGAAAGATGCGAAAATCCCTCAACTTTGTAACGTACAGGCCGGGCCATCCAGTTTTGAACCTGTAGAATTACCCCGAAAATAATGTGGATTGCAAAACCACCAAAAAGAAATATCTCCATTACCTTGATTAATGGATTGGTGGTCATAAATTCAACGGCTACCATATATGCCGCACCATTGTCGTTCGACATCAGCAGCAGGTTGATGGCCAGATGGATAACCAGAAAAGTAATTAAAAACAGACCCGCCAGGGCCATGACCACTTTTTTGGTGATGGATGAGTAAGTTAATAGTTTATTGCTCATACGATTAATGATTTTGTTTTTCAGCCGGGGGTTAATTTACGTTAAAAAAAATCCATACTTTTGGCTG
>DGQJ01000284.1:0-2952 GCA_002389705.1 Bacteroidales bacterium UBA4417 | reverse complement strand
CGGATCCCTGGCCATTGTGAACTCCAATGACGAGATGCCCCGCTCCGGCGATCAGACCTTTGGTTTCAGGCAAAACTCCGACATGTTTTATCTTACCGGCCTCGACCAGGAAAAATGCATTTTATGCCTTTGCCCCTCGCACCCGGTTGAAAGCATGCGTGAAATTGTATTTACCGTGAAAACCAATGATATGATGGTGGTTTGGAACGGGCATAAATATACCCTCGAACAGGTTACAGAAGTATCGGGAGTAAAAACCGTAAAATGGCTCGATGATTTTGAGGTTACGCTTCGCGACCTGATGTCGCGCGTGCAAACCGTGTACCTCAATCAAAATGAATATCCCAAATTTGTAACGGAGGTGCCGCTGCTCGATGCACGGTTCGCAAACCGGATGAAACATGATTTCCCGCTGCATACCTACGAAAGACTCGCACCCTTGGTTNNGGTCTGAAGGAATACGAAATAGAAGCCGAATTTACCCATGAGTTTATCCGCAAAGGTGCTACCGGCCATGCCTACCCGCCCATTATAGCTTCCGGGGCCAATGCATGTATACTTCATTATAATACCAACTATAATGTTTGCCGCGATGGCGACCTGCTGTTAATGGACGTAGGAGCCGAATATGGCAATTATGCGGCTGATATGACCCGTACCATCCCTGTTAACGGGAAATTTACCCCACGCCAGCGCGAAGTTTACACTGCTGTGTTGCGCATCATGAAAGCGGCTGCGGCCATGCTGAAGCCGGGTACTACAATCGAAAAATGGCACGCCGAAGTTTGTAAACTGATGGAAAAAGAACTGGTAGGCCTGGGGTTGATCAGCAAAAACGATCTCAGATCGCAGACGCCCGAATCTCCGGCATATTTCAGGTATTATATGCATGGCACCGGCCATTTCCTGGGGTTGGATGTACACGATGTGGGCAGCAGGCAGGTAGTTTTTGAAAACGGGATGGTAATGACCTGCGAACCGGGTATTTATATTCCCGAGGAAGGCATTGGCATACGCCTCGAAAATGATATTATGGTGGCCGAAGAGCCTGTTGACCTGATGGCTGCAATACCCGTAGAACCCGATGAAATTGAGCTACTGATGCGGGGATAACGATTGTAAAGTTGCAGATTAGCTGATTTATGGTTGAGGTGCAACCCTAGCACTTGGCAGAAATATGAACAGAATAGATAATAAAGAAGCCGGAAATCGTTCAGATTTCCGGCTTCTTCGTATGGCCTGACCGTGAATTAATCCCTGCGGCCGGTAAAAATCATAATGTAATACAGCAAGGTTGCCAGCGAGGCAAGGGCTGCCACTACATAGGTGTAAGCGGCCCATTTGAGTGCATCCTGTGCTTTGGCCTGGGCTTCGTTGTTGGTAAGGCCGGTACTGTTAAGCCAAACCAGGGCGCGGCGGCTGGCGTCAATTTCAACCGGCAGGGTCACGAAGCTGAACAGGGTGGTAGCTGCAAATAACACAATACCTGCCAGCAACAACTGCGGAAAAGTATTTACCAGCAATATGCCGGCCAGCAATACCCACTGCACCCAGTTGGAGGCGAAACTAACCGCCGGCACCAGGGCACTGCGCAACTTCAGGAAACTGTATGCCTGGGCATGTTGTACTGCATGTCCGCACTCGTGCGCTGCAACAGCTGCCGCCGAAATGCTCGATTTATAATACACATCCTGGCTCAGGTTCACGGTTTTGGTTTCGGGGTTGTAATGGTCGGTGAGTTGCCCTTCGACCGAGATCACCTTCACGTCGTAAATGCCGTTTTCGCGCAGCATTTTCTCGGCGATGTCCTTACCCGTATATCCATTCCCGATTGGAACAGCGGAGTATTTCCTGAATTTCGATTTCAACACCTGGCTTACGATCAGGCTAAGGATCATAAAGCCTATAAAAATTACAATGTACATGGTTCTTGGTTTTTAAAGTATGCTTTATACTGTACAAATCTCCTGCCACACCACCAATTGAGACAATCTGTCAGGGGGAGAGGTATTTATATTTCAAAAATTTCAAAAGTTTCAAGGGTTTCAAATGTTTCAAGGGTTTGAATGTTTAATACATTCCTAACGTTTCAAACGAAGGAAACACTACGAAACGGGAAACCAGAAATTAGAAACCAGAAATCAGAAACTCCTAAAGCAAGTCTATGCGCCTGATATTTTCAGGTCTTCATCTGCGCTAAGCGGAACAATATTGTCGTTGTGCCAGCTGGCATACATGGTATAGCTCCTGGCAATGCGGTTCACCTGGCCTTCGAGCAGTGTTTTGTCAATTGATTTTATTTTCTTGGCAGGAACACCGGCATACACGCTGCCTGATTCAACCAGCGTACCCTGTGAAACTACTGCGCCGGCGGCTATAATCGAGTTGCTCTCAACCACCACGCCATCCATAACAATGGAGCCCATGCCAATAAGCACGTTATCGTGAATGGTACATCCGTGTACGATGGCCGAATGGGCAATGGAAACGTTGTTGCCAATGCTAACCGGGTGTTTCTGGTAGGTGCAGTGTATCACGGCGCCGTCCTGTATGTTTACATTATTCCCGATGCGGATGGAATGTACATCGCCGCGGATTACAGTGTTGAACCATACGCTGCAGTTGTCGCCCATAACAACATCGCCGACAATGGTGGCGTTTTCGGCTATAAACGTGTTTTCACCTATAACCGGGCTTATTCCTTTAATTGGATATATGAGTGGCATGTTTTTTAATTTACGATTTGTGATTTACTATTTACGATTTACGAATTATGATTTACGATTGGAGAGGTGCTTCCGTCTTCCGACTTCGGTCTGCCGACCAAACGATTTACGAATTACGATTTTACGATTGAAGATGTACTTTCGTCTTCCAACAAAACTATTTACGAATTACGATTTACGAATTACGATTGGAGAGCTGCTTCAGTCTTCCGACTTCGGTCTTCCG
>DGQJ01000171.1:1543-4235 GCA_002389705.1 Bacteroidales bacterium UBA4417 | reverse complement strand
AACAGTACGCCGGTATTTTTCAGGATAAAAAGGACGCCTATGATAACCAGCAGCAGTCCCCAGAATATTTTACGGTAGCTCATAATATCAGGTTTTATTTGTTTGAAAAAAATCAGTTACATTAAGTTGACAGGTATGCTTATTCTTGCTTATCGCTTTTGCGTTCGGCATAGCTGGTTGCAATAAGCACACCACCTATTACTACAAGTACGAGTGGCCACAGATCGCCGAAATGAATGTTCGGTATAAACCTGTTTGCTAGGAAGATCATTCCAAGCGATATCAACACTATACCTCCTATGAGCCCGTTCCGGTTTTCGGATTTTGCGGGAACATTAAAGGGGTTTGCAGCAGTTCCGGCAGGATTTTCGCCAGTAGCCGGTTCGCCCGGATTTGGGGCCCCAAAAGGATCACCTGCGCCCATATTCATGCTAAAAGGGGTAATTGGTTCGAGTGGAAGTGCAATCCACAGAATGAGGTAAACAATAGCTCCTCCGCCACCGGCAAAGGCAATAATTACAAAAAGCAGCCTGATAATTATCGGATCGATGTCGAAATATTCGGCTATCCCACCTGCAACACCACCAAAAACTTTGCTCTTAGCTGATCGATACAAACGTTTATTCTTTTCCATGACTTTTAGGCTTTAAATGTTTTGTTGTTTTAGCATGTGACGCAGGGTTACCAGGCAGGTTACACGAAAAATTAACATTTTCAAAATAAATTGCTGAAAGGTGAAATAGTTTAAACACACAGTAAAAATGCAAGCCATTGAATACCATCTATTTCACGGCTTTTTGACCAGGCAGAAAGTACCTTATCAGTTTTTTAAGAAAATCCGGAAGGGAAATAATATTTCGCAACTATTCCTCGTCGTCATCCGCCAGGTCGGGGTCAGGGGCCGGCGCTACCCTCACAGCTACCAGAACGCTTATTTCGTACAAGGCATACAGCGGAACGGTAACAATCATCTGGCTGAAAACATCAGGCGGTGTAATAATAGCTGCAACAATCAGGATAATAACAAAGGCATATTTCCGGTTATTTTTAAGCAAAGCGGGAGTAATTATCCCAATTTTAGCCAGCACGTAAACCACCACAGGCAACTCGAAAACAACACCGACACCCAAAATAGTGGATGTTACGGTACTGATATAGGAAGAAAGAGAAATCTGGTTTACCACCATGGAACTTACCTGGTAAGTCCCCAGGAAGTTCAGTGTCCAGGGAACCATTAAATAATAACTGAAAAGAACCCCTAAAATAAAAAGGAACGACATGATAAAAACGGCCCTGCGGGCATAACGTCGCTCTTTGTCGTATAGCGCGGGCATAATAAACTGCCACAACTGGTAAATGATAAAGGGAGAACCAATAATCAACCCGGCGAACATTGAAACCGTCATATCCGTCATAAACTGCCCCGAAAGGTTAAGGTTTATAATGGATAACGACATAGGCGGAAGACACAGACTGTCGGCATGGATTAATTTGCCCAGCTGGCAGAGCCATTTATATGTAATAAAATCAGGCTCTTTGGGAGCAAGCAATATTTTATCAAAGATAAACCGGCTGTAAATAAATGCAATCACCGTCATTACAAACCATGCCAGCACCATCCTGAAAAGACGTTTACGCAGCTCAGTGAGATGCTCCCAAAAGGTCATCTCGTCGCCGGAACCGGAATCGCTGTTTTTTGATTTATTTTTGAATAATGCTGCCACTCTATAAATTATGATTGGCAAATTTAGGGATATTTATTGATGCACTTTAAATGAATTGATCAAAAAACGAGGATTTATGATGAGCCTACCTGTTTCCGGTAACAGGTACTCAATAAAAAACCAGAGGGTAAAACAGCAAAACGGGAATCAGCATTTATATCCTAATGCAATAACTCAGTTATAAACCAACATTGTGAAACCAGTTCTGCAAAGAGTAAAAACAAGATAGAATATCTTCTTAAAATATCTCTTCAGGTATTTTCCATTTTCAATATTCATTTTGGTATAGCTGTTTCAATATGAAAAAAAAAATTATAAAAACAATCATTGAATTGAACTGATTTTGTTTAACTTAGCTATTTGGTACATTTATTGCCACTAGTCTTAGCAGGTTTTTGAGTTCAGAATTTACTTTTCACAAAGTTTATCGAATAAAAATTGCGCACATAAAAGCCGTACCCGATTGAATATCTGATTTTAGCGTTAAATTACATACGCTTTGCGCAAATTTATAGTTCTACTACATGATCATTAAAGATAAAACCGATCCCGGGCAATAGATAATTAAACAAAAGCTCTCTGCCATAGCGGTTTTTAACCAGAGCCCATTTAACTATGCCTGCTGAACATCTGACTCATAATGAACTTTTTGCACCAAAACAAGTTTAAACAATTCATGAAGCACAAAACATATTTTATATGAAAAAGAACATCCGTAAACAGCTACACTATTTTATAATAGTTACATTTTTAGTATTTGGGGGTTCAATTTCTTTTGCGCAGACACCAGATTCATGGATACAGAAAAAAGATTTCGGCGCTACTTCAGACTCTACCTATGGAACTGTTGCTTTTAGTATTGGCAATAAAGGGTATATGGGAACCGGGTATTCAAAAAAACGGCTCACTAGTTTCTGGGAATATGACCCCAACACTGACACCTGGAGCCAGAAAGCAAATTTTTCGGG
>DGQJ01000171.1:0-1382 GCA_002389705.1 Bacteroidales bacterium UBA4417 | reverse complement strand
TATGATTTTAAATTTAAAGATTTCTGGGAGTATGACCCATCAACTGATAATTGGACCCAGAAAGAAGATATTGGCGGAGTTGCGGGAAAAGTAATAGCATTTCCTGCAGCATTTGCAATCGGGGACAAAGGATATGTGGGTACAGGTCATGATCTAAGCATGTATATAAAAGACTTTTGGGAATTCGACCCTTCGTATGTTGATCCAATAACCAACGCAAATACCGGCAAATGGTACAGGAAAGCAGATTTCCCCGGTGTTGCAAGATACGGAGCCGTGGGATTGAACATTGGCGAATTCGGCTACATCAGTACAGGGATGATACCTGGCGGACTTGCCAACGACTTGTGGGAATATGACCCCAAAACAGATAAGTGGACACAACGGGCTGACTTTAAAGGTGCCAAAAGATACCTGGCTGCCGGGTTCAGCATTGGCAATACTGGCTACATTGGCACAGGTCAGATTGATGCGAATGTTTATCCGGGAATCAATACGAGAGATTTCTGGCAATATACCCCGGCTGTGATTTTATCAATCAGTGAAAAACCAGGAACTTCATTTCAGGAAGATTTTTTAATTCAGCAAAATGACGGCCAAATCAGTGTTACTTCAAATATACCTTATGATGCAGAAATCGATTTAAGAAATTTAATGGGCCAGGTAATTCAGCAGAAACAACTTGCAGGGAATAACACCATCAAGTTCAATACCAATTCTGTTAAACATGGCATTTATATTATTGACATCAATTACGCTCATATACACAGCAGCAAAAAACTTCTAATAAATTAATCGTATTTTTGCGATTGAAGAGCTTTTTACTCCTGACGGCCCCACAGTATCAGGTCTGCACAACTGGCAGGAGAACAGAAAAAGTTTTTAAAGCTCAACCTATACTGGCTGAGTAGTATAATTGCAAAGAGATTTTTTGTTGTCACGGTGCACTTTTACCTAAAAATCAATAAAATAAAGGAATTTTAATGAAGCAGTATTTTTATATTCTTTTAATGTTCCTGATTGCAGGGCTAAACAGCGGATTATCCGCACATTCATTACCCATAAAATCTACTGATAGCAGTGCATCAGCCGCCAATCCAACATCCATTGATTACAAGATTATACCTACAATAAATCACACCTGGGGCTACGATATATACAGGGACGGTAAAAAGATTATTCATCAGCCAAACATACCCGGAATGCCTGGCAATGAGGGATTCAGAAAAAAATCGCTGGCCAGAAAGACCGCCCACATGGTGATTAATAAAATAGAACACGGGGAGATACCACCAACAGTTACGCCCGAGGAATTAAAAGAACTGAAAGCTATTTAAAACTGATATTTAATTTTATTCTTTCCTGATTGTTTCAAATGCAGG
>DGQJ01000160.1 GCA_002389705.1 Bacteroidales bacterium UBA4417 | reverse complement strand
CGCGGCTCAATGGCAACACTGATAACCGGTTCGGGGAAAGTCATTGACTCAAGGATAATCGGATGTTTCTCGTCGCAGAGGGTATCGCCGGTACGGATTTGTTTAAATCCAACAGCAGCACCTATATCGCCTGCTTCAATGGACTCGAGTGGGATCTGTTTGTTGGCATGCATTTGCATGATACGCGAGATACGCTCTTTTTTGCCCGTTGATGAATTCAGCACATAGCTACCTGACTGCAATGAGCCGGAGTAAACCCTGAAGAATGCGATACGGCCTACAAAAGGATCGGTAGCAATTTTGAATGCAAGTGCAGCAAAAGGCTCTTCCGAATCAACATTACGAACTTCAGGCTGATCGGTATTTGGGTTGATACCATCTACTGCTTCAACATCGTAAGGGTTGGGCAGGTATAAGCAGATAGCATCGAGTAAATTCTGAACACCTTTATTTTTGAAAGCTGAGCCACAAATAACCGGGGTTATTTTCATGGCGATAACTGACTGACGAATGATGCGGTGCATTTCTTCTTCAGTGATTGAGTTGTGATCGTTGAAGTATTTCTCCATCAACTCATCTTCCTCTTCGGCGCAGCCTTCGATAAGACGTGTGCGGTACTCGTCAACAATTTCGGCCATTTCAGCAGGAACAGGTCCTTCTGAGTAGTTCATTCCTTTAGATTGATCGTCCCAGATGATGGCTTTATTTTTAATCAAGTCAACAACGCCCTGGAATGTATCTTCGGCTCCAATAGGAATTTGTAAAGGAACTGCATTAGCTCCTAATTTTTCTTTGAGTTCATCAATAACTGCAAAGAAATCAGCTCCGGCACGGTCCATCTTATTGATGAAACAGATACGTGGAACTTTATATTTGTCTGCTTGTTTCCATACTGTTTCGCTCTGCGGTTCAACTCCACCGACAGCGCAAAAAACTGCAACAGCACCATCAAGAACCCGGAGCGAACGTTCAACCTCAACGGTGAAGTCGACGTGACCCGGTGTATCAATGATATTTAGGCGATAAGCCTGGGAGTCAAAATCCCAGTTAACAGTAGTAGCAGCAGAAGTAATTGTGATACCTCGTTCCTGTTCCTGAACCATCCAGTCCATGGTAGCGGTACCTTCATGTACTTCACCGAGCTTATAATTGCGGCCGGTGTAATACAGTATACGCTCCGTCGTCGTCGTTTTGCCGGCGTCGATGTGGGCCATAATGCCTATGTTTCGCGTATATTTCAGTTTATCTGATGACATGTATTATACCTTCATTATTTATTATTTAATTAGAACCTGAAATGGGAGAAAGCTTTGTTAGCTTCGGCCATACGGTGTGTATCTTCTTTCTTTTTGAAAGCTGATCCTTCTTCTTTGTAAGCTGCCATAATTTCGCTGGCCAGTTTCGAAGCCATTGATTTTTCGTGACGCTTACGGGCGAAGAGTATCAGGTTTTTCATCCCGATGGATTGCTTACGACCAGGGCGGATTTCGGATGGGATCTGGAAAGTGGCACCTCCGATACGGCGGCTGCGAACCTCAACACTCGGGGTAACGTTAGCCAATGCTTTTTTCCAAACTTCCAAACCGTCTTCTTTCAATTTTTCTGTAACGATTTCAATAGCATCGTAGAAAATATCGTAAGCGCAATTCTTTTTTCCGCGCTCCATCAAATTGTTTACAAACTTTGTAACTACCTGTTCGTTGAACTTTGGATCAGGTAGTATGACGCGTTTTTTGGGTGATGATTTCCTCATGTTGAGTTATGCTTATCGTTGTAACGAATCAGTTTTATTTCTTCTTTGCTCCTGGTTTTGCTGCACCTTTAGCTGCAACGGCGCCTTTTTTCGGACGCTTTGTACCATATTTTGATCTGCTCTGGTTACGTCCGTCAACACCTGAAGTATCGAGGGCGCCACGGATGATGTGGTAACGAACACCTGGCAAGTCCTTAACACGGCCGCCACGAATCATTACGATGGAGTGTTCCTGCAGGTTATGGCCTTCACCCGGGATATAAGCGTTAACTTCTTTTCCGTTGGTGAGACGTACCCTGGCTACTTTACGCATGGCCGAGTTTGGCTTCTTAGGTGTTGTGGTATAAACCCTAGTGCAAACCCCGCGGCGCTGAGGACATGAATCCAATGCCGGCGATTTGCTTTTATCTGTCAGTTTCTGACGACCTTTACGAACCAGTTGTGCTATTGTAGGCATATTGAATCTATTGATTTTTCTATTATTTCAGCATTTTTTTTCTAAGGGGCTGCAAAAGTACAATTTAATTTTGATAATCAATGCGATAACTCAATTAATTTGAAACTTTTTTCGCCTTTCTGGCAAGTGCATCAAAAAAAATGCCCGTTGCGGTTTTCTCCGACAAAGGGCTGGGTTCGTTAACAACGGGATATAATTCTGATGTTAAGACGTTCAACACAAGAGGCTTTCGCAAAAGCGGGCAGCAATTTATTGCTTGCCATTATCGTGTTTTGAAACCTATATCGTCTTAATTTCTCAGGTTTCCCGGACTATTAAAAAACTTTAGTCCTTCGCTAATAAACGGTTGCCTTACAAAAAGGCTGCTGTTTTAGGAGGGTGCAAAGATACAACTAATTTGATTCGCACAACATATGGCATAAAATATTTATCATGATTTTTTGAAAACATGAAACTAAAGTTTGCTAATTGCAACAATATGAGATATTTGAACATTTAAAACTATTAAGAAAATAATTACATAATCTGCGATGCGTATTTTATTCTGCTGAATTATTAAACGCTTTATTTTTTATAATCATCACTGTGCTGTCTGAATCAGGCACCAGTACCAGGGTTTCGGGTATGCTTTGCATAAATTCGTCGACTGCTTTTACCAGGCCCTCCCATTTGTGGTTATAATCATGTATTAATATAACCCCGCCGGGTGATAACCTGGGATAGAAATATGCGAGGCCGGCCTGCGTGGGGTTATAAAGATCAGCATCCATGCTTACCAAAGCATATCTTACATGTTCGAGCCCGGATGCGGATTCGGGGAAATAACCGGCATGCACATGCAGCTTTGACGGGTCGCCACCTATTTTCTTCAATACTTTATTTATAGAGGTATCAGCAAAATTTTTGGTTGAATAAGCGGCCGCTTCACCATTTTCAACCTGCAGATCGGTTGAAGTGAATCCATCGAAAGTATCGAACAGGTGTAAATTGCGTCCCGGGGCCATCAGGTGCAATAACCGGGCACTCTCGCCTTTATAAACACCCAGTTCAGCGATATCACCTTCCACCCTGTTGTTTTCAATATGTTGCAACTGCAACCAGAAGTTATACAGCCTCACTTTATCCGCATAATTTCTGGAAACCTTAATCAATTCCTTACTGAGCATCCCATTCTTCCGTGCTTTTTCCCAGGCCGGTGGCTCATAGGTTTCGCCAAAAAATATATCCCACAGGTATTTTACCAGAAATATCAATACGACAAGGATAATCGAAAAATTGATAAGATAGAAAACAGGAAGATGCATGGAGATGTCGGATGTTGGATGTATGATTTCGGAGTGCGGAGTGCGGATTGCAGATTGTGGAGTGCGGATTGCGGATGTATGATTTCGGAGTGCGGATTGCGGAATATGCGAATTTAGTGTGATTGCAGATAA
>DGQJ01000106.1:36888-37141 GCA_002389705.1 Bacteroidales bacterium UBA4417 | reverse complement strand
AGTTATTATAAAAATCTATAAATTAAAATGCAGTCTTGATTTTTTTGATCACTTTTGCAAGTTCATTCTCAACCCGGTTTATGAAGAAACGGTTTTCGGTATTCCTGCTTTATCTTGTTTGGTGGTACCTCTTGTTTGTTGCGGCCCGGCTGGCTTTCCTGGTATTTTACACTGGTAAAACCATGCAACTACCTGCAGCTGAAATTTTAGGAACATTTGTTTATGGATTTAAACTTGATATTGCCATAGCGGC
>DGQJ01000106.1:34203-36754 GCA_002389705.1 Bacteroidales bacterium UBA4417 | reverse complement strand
CTTTGCTGTTTTATGGCTACCTGGGGATATTTTCGGATCGGCTCCGGCAGTTGGAAAAAGACAACAGGGCTGTGTTGCTGATGTTCCCTTTAACGCTGTTATTGATAGTTGTTATGCGTGGAGGCATAGGCATTTCGAGCCTTTCGACCAGCGCAGCATATTTTTCGAAAAACCAGTTTGCAAACCATGCTGCCATCAACCCGGTATGGAATGTGGGATTTTCGTTGTCCGAATCCGGTGATTTACAAAAGCAATACCGCTTTTACAGTGATGCGGAATTGCAGGAAATCCTCACCCCGCTGCATAACCAAAACCAAGGCACTACAAACCTGTTGCGCACCAACCGCCCGAATATCATTCTTATTATTACCGAAAGCCTAACCGCCAAGGCACTTGAAGCAACAGGTGGACGCAAAGGCATCATGCCACAATTAACTGCATTGGTAAAAGAAGGTGTATTGTTCGACCAGGTGTATGCCGCATCAGAACGCACTGACAAAGGCCTGGCAGCTGTACTGGCCGGTTATCCCTCTCTCCCGGGATCGAGCCCGCTGAAATACCAGAAACTTACCGAAAAACTATCCTTTATCCCGGGAAAACTGAACGAAGCCGGGTACAGGAGCGAGTTTTATTATGGGGGCACCCTGATGTTTGCCAATTACCAGGCTTTCCTGGTACAGGCCGGATTCGATAAAATGGTATCGGAAAAAGACTTTGCACCGGGTGAACTGAAATCGAGATGGGGTGCTTTTGATCACGTGGTTTTAAACCGGTGTCTGCAAGATACCCCGGATAGTGATTCAAAATTCTTCAAAACCATACTCACACTTACCAGCCACGAACCATTCGAAACGCCTGTACCCACGGTTATTAAAGGAGACGACGACGACAGCAAATTCCTGAACTCGCTGCATTATACCGATGCCGCAATTGGTGACTTTATAAAAGAGGCAAAGAAACGTAAATGGTGGGATAATACGCTGGTAATCATTATTGCCGACCACGGAAGTTCGAGGCCTGGAAATACCGAAATATGGGAAAAACTTAAGTACCATATCCCGATGATATGGCTGGGAGGAGCTCTGAATGTTCGCGATACCATTATTCCAAACCTGGCCTCGCAAACGGATGTAGCCGCCACCCTATTATCACAACTCGGGATAAAGAACAACGATTTCAGGTTTAGCAAGGATATACTTGCCAAGTCGTATGTGCCTTATGCGTTCTTTACTTTTTCAGGTGGATTTGGATTCCTGAAACCAGGCACTTTCCTTTCATTTAACACGGTAACAAATTCTTACCTTCAACTGACTCCACAAAATGACAGCCTGGACGAAAGACAGGGAAAAGCATACCTACAGGCTATTTTTACAGACGTTGTNNTGGCCTACTGAATTTTTGGCGACTTCACTTTGTAGCCATATTTTTCATAATCAATTTTATAAATAACAGCAGGTTCGTTTTCATCGTCGCCCACCTGCGATACCCTGGTAAAAATTTCGGGATATTTTTCCTGAATAAAGGCCATATAGCGTTCAACCGTGTTTATAGTCATGCCATCCTTGCGGGTGCTGTTGCGTCGCAGGCTGGCAGTCATTATATGCGTTATCCCGTTATTCTGCAGGTTGAAAAGCAGTGAATCCGGGTAATAAAGTTTTACCACCTGGTTTGGCTGGATTAACATTTTCAGGCTGTCAGCCGAAGAAATGTACCTGAACCCGGCTGCTTTCACCTGGCTGGTGAATGGTTCGCGGGTTGCATCGTTGATTTTGTCGGCAAAAAGTACCGTGTCGCCTACAAAAAGCATCGCGTTCAGGTTTTGTTTTAGCATGGAATAAAGCTGGGGCGAAATTTGCCTGCCATCAAAATCCCTATAGTTGAAAACCATATACGACGACTGCTCTTTTGCCATATTATCGAAAAACAATTCTGTTTTATAATTGGGCAATTGCATGATGCCGTAAAAATTTCTTCCTTTGCCATAAACAAATGATATTGAAGGCTTCCTGCAAGCGATGATTGCATCCTTCGGAAGGTTTACGGCTGCCCACTCACTGGCTTTCAGGTAGTTCTTCCAGTCGGGAGTAAGTCCGCCATACTTACCGCTGATCGACTGGTTTTCTTTGGCTGTAACTCCGGCCACAGCCAGGCTCTTAAAGAAGACAATCAGTACCAGTACCGGGATCGACACCTGGAACATGTTATACTTTTTCTGCTCGGAGAAGTAATAAAAGGTCGAAAAAATCATCAGCAATAAACCCGGAACGGCAGGAATAACGAGCCGGCTTTGGTCCCACCTGGTTTGCAGCACAACAAATGTAATCAGCAGGAAAGTGCCTGTCATTAAACCCGTAAAAAAGATATACCTGTTCCTTTTGAAAGTAAGCAACAGAGATGCAATGGCAAAAATATAAACCAATGTTGTAACTGTAGAGCTAACGCCCATCATGGGTTCGCTCTTGCGCAAACCAATAACGGAAATAAAATGTTTCGATAAGTAAAGTTGTGAATTGTCGACCAAACGGGCATAAAAGCCGGCCAGGTCTTCTTT
>DGQJ01000106.1:7253-34168 GCA_002389705.1 Bacteroidales bacterium UBA4417 | reverse complement strand
AAATATCCAGTAACCGCAAACACGGCTGAATAACCCATGTTTTTGGTAAGGGTAAGTCCGAGTAATGTGATGGCCAGAACCAGATGCCTTTTGAGATCATCTTTAGTGGAAACAGTAGATTCATTATCAATAAAACGCCGGAAGAAAACCAAAACAAGCACCATCTGCATAAACAGGTAAAAAGCTTCGTTGTAGGTTTGGCTNNCATAAATCCCATGATCAGTAACAGGGAAAAGAACTTGAGAGGCACAAGGCTGATACCAAACACGGCTACCCATAACGAAAGCACAATCGGGTAAAGTGGTCCCTGGAACCCGGGATATTTGAACGAATGAATAAAATCGGAAGCCCTGATGATATAAAATGAATCATCGCCCGACAAACTTACTTTTGAATCGAAAAGCAGCAGGCTGAATATAAAAGTTACACTCAGAATTATCCAGAAAATCCACGAAAGCCGCCGGTCGAAGTAAGCATTGAGTTTACCAAATAAATCCTTTTCTTCCACGGGTGGTGAAGCCTTCTTTGTTGCCGGCGCGGCAACTTTTTGATATTTAATATTTTCAGCCTGTTTCGACATAGGGTAAATTTGTAAGAACAAGATTTCATTGATAAAGCAAAGATCAGAAATTTTCCTGTATCATTTTCTTCAAAACCGATTTTACAACCTAACACAGCTTATCAACTGAAAAATCATTTATTGCAGCGCCACACAAGCCTGGACAAATACCGNNATATCAGGAATTTTTACGAAAAAACAGCAGCTTCGAGGGGGAAATGGGAAAAGATGAATCGCTTTTACCACAAGTCGCTCGAAAATTATATATCATCGATTATTCCTGAAGGCAAACGCGTGCTTGAAATCGGGTGCGGAAACGGCGACCTGCTTCATGCAACGCATCCGGCTTATGGCGTTGGTATTGATTTCGCGCCTACCTATATTGAAACTGCGGCTAAACGTTACCCGGAATTGCAATTCAAGGTTGATGATGTTGAGGAACTTCAACTGGACGAGATTTTTGATTATATCATACTTTCCGATCTTACCAATTGCCTCTGGGATGTTCAGTTTGCTTTCCACAACCTTAAAAAACTTTGCCATCCGCAAACACGGATTGTAATTTCGCAGTATAACTACCTGTGGGAACCTGTGTTACGNNAACCTGCTCGAACTGGAGGGTTACCAGGTAATACGCATCGACCGCAAATTACTGTTTCCCAAATACATCCCGGTAGTAAACCTGATTTTTAATAAGTTCCTGGCCAACCTGCCCCTCATTAACCGACTTAACCTGGTAAACCTCATAGTGGCGAGGCCCTTGCTTTCGGACGACCAGCAATACAGTGTTTCCATTGTGGTACCGGCCAGGAACGAGAAAGGGAATATTGAAAACGCGATAAAACGGACTCCTGCTTTTGGCTCCCGCCAGGAATTTGTATTTATTGAGGGCCATTCGGCCGATGGCACCTACGAGGAAATGCTCCGCGTACAGGAAGCTTATCCCGAAAAGGACATCAAAGTGATGAGGCAAAGCGGCAAAGGCAAAGGTAATGCCGTTCGCGAAGCTTTTGAAGCGGCCAGCGGCGAAATACTGATGATCCTTGATGCCGACTTAACCATGCCGCCCGAAGAACTTCCAAAGTTTTACGATGCTTTGCGGTATAATAAAGGAGAGTTTATCAATGGCAGCAGGCTGGTTTACCCTATGGATAAAAATGCAATGCGTTTCCTGAACCTGCTGGGAAACAAATTTTTCGGTATGTTTTTCAGCTACCTGCTTGGGCAGCGGTTAAAAGATACACTTTGCGGTACAAAAGTGCTGTATAAAAAAGATTATGAGCAGATTACCCGCAACCGTCATTATTTCGGCGATTTCGATCCGTTTGGCGATTTCGACCTGATATTCGGCGCCGCCAAACTCAATCTGAAAATTACCGAAATCATAATCCGCTACCGCGACCGCGAGTACGGCAGCACCCAGATAAACCGGTTCAGCCACGGGTGGTTGCTTATAAAAATGAGCGCTTTTGCAGCAAAGAAAATTAAATTCAAATAACCGGAAGAGAACGACAATGGACAAACGCTTGCAGAATGAAATAGAACATGGTAAATACCTGGCACGCGAAGGCGCAGGCGAAGTGTGGAACTGGGAGTCAGCCGCCGGCAAACTGCGCTGGCAACGTAGGGTAAAAATGCTTACCAACCATCTGAAAGCTGGCGACAGAGTACTGGAGATTGGTTGCGGTACAGGCTATTTTACACGCGAAATTGTAAAAACAGCTGCGTCAGTTACAGCCATCGATATTTCGCCCGAATTGCTGAACATAGCAAAAAAGGAAATTGCAGCGCCCAACGTAGTTTTTATGCTCGACAATGCATATGAGCTCAGTTTTGATGACAATGCTTTTGATAGCATTGTCGGCAGTTCAGTGCTTCATCACCTGGAACCCGAAAAGGCGATCCGTGAGTTTTTCAGGGTGTTGAAACCGGGAGGCAGTTTTTACTTCACTGAACCCAATATGATGAACCCGCAAATCGCGTTGCAGAAAAACATTCCAGCCCTGAAACGCAGGCTTGGCGATTCGCCCGACGAAACTGCATTTTTCCGGTGGCCGCTTAAAAAACTGATGCAAAAAACCGGGTTCACATCTATTGAAATAGTGCCTTTTGATTTCCTGCACCCTGCTGTGCCCGCTAAACTTATTCCATGGGTTTCGAAGGTTGGCGAAACCGTTGAAAAACTTCCGGTGCTGAAAGAAATTGCCGGATCGCTCTATATTTCGGCTAAAAAGCCTTAACAACCCAACTCTGCCGCCAAGATAAAAATCCCCGTTCGTATTTACTACCGGGGATTTTTTATCAGCTGTTAAAAAATTCGAGTGTATTGTTTTTCTGGTCAACCACAATTTTTTTATCTTTTTGAACCTGGTCGGCCAAAATCATTTTCGATAATTTATTCAGTATTTCGCGCTGCAGCACCCTTTTAAGCGGCCTTGCCCCGTATTGCGGATCAAAACCCTCGGAAGCAAGCAATTGTATAGCCGCATCTGTAACTTCGAGCCTGATATCGTTGGCAAGCAACATATTTTCGATGCGTTTCAACTGCAGACGAACTATTTGCCCGATTTCATTTTCGGTGAGCGGGGCAAACATGATCACTTCATCAATCCGGTTCAGGAATTCGGGCCTGATAGTTTGTTTCAGCAGCTCAAAAACTTCTTCACGGGTATTATCCAGCACCTTTTCGCGGTTCTGCCCGTTGATGGATTTTAGCTTTTCCTGAATCAGCATTGAGCCGATATTGGAGGTCATGATGATAATGGTATTGCGAAAATCAGCCGTACGGCCTTTATTATCGGTTAACCTCCCATCGTCAAGCACCTGGAGCAGGATATTGAAAACATCGGGGTGCGCTTTTTCCATTTCATCGAAAAGAACCACAGAATAAGGCTTACGGCGTACCTTTTCGGTAAGTTGTCCACCTTCGTCGTACCCAACATAACCCGGAGGCGCTCCCACTAGCCGCGAAACAGAATGACGTTCCTGGTATTCGCTCATATCAATACGCACTAACGCATTTTCATCGTTGAACATGTAGTCGGCCAGGGCTTTTGCCAGCTCTGTTTTCCCCACACCGGTGGTTCCCAGGAAGATAAACGAACCCATCGGCCTCTTTGCATCCTGCAAGCCTGCCCGGCTGCGCCTGATGGCATCGGAAATGGCCTGTATAGCTTCATTTTGCCCGATCACTCTTTTGTGGAGCTCATCCTCGAGGTGCAGTAGTTTTTCACGTTCACTCTGCAGCATACGCGTTACCGGGATACCGGTCCACCGGGCTACCACCTCGGCAATTTCTTCTGAGCCAATTTCCTCTTTTACCAATGCCGAGTTAACCTGCATCAGGTTGAGTTCTTTTTTAAACTGCTCCAGTTTTGCTGCAGCTTCCTGTGTTTTACCATAACGCAATTCGGCTACCCGCCCATAATTACCTTCACGTTCGGCTTGCTCTGCTTCGAATCGATAAGTTTCAATATTCTTTTTCTGTTGTTGAATGCTGTTAACCAGGTTACGCTCAGCTTCCCATTTCGATTTCAGGACTTTACGCTGCTCGTCGAGGTTAGCAATTTCTTCGTTGAGCTGTTTTAACTTCACCTCATCCTTTTCGCGCTTTATGGCTTCGCGTTCAATTTCGAGTTGTCGTATCCTTCGTTCTTTTTCGTCCAATTCCTCGGGCACCGAATTAATTTCGAGCCTGAGCTTTGATGCAGCTTCGTCAATAAGGTCGATGGCTTTATCGGGTAAAAACCTGTCGGTAATATAACGCTGCGAAAGTTCTACAGCAGCAATAATAGCTTCGTCTTTAATCCGCACCTGGTGGTGGGTTTCGTATCGTTCCTTCAGTCCACGGAGTATCGAAATGGCATCGAGGGTATCAGGTTCGTCAATCATTACCACCTGGAAACGACGTTCGAGCGCTTTGTCCTTTTCGAAATATTTCTGGTATTCGGCCATGGTGGTTGCACCAATGGCCCTCAGGTCACCCCGGCTGAGGGCAGGTTTTAAAATATTGGCAGCATCCATGGCACCTTCCGAAGCGCCTGCCCCAACCAGGGTGTGTATTTCATCAATAAAAAGCACAACTTCGCCCTCCGAAGCCATCACTTCCTTTACCACACTTTTTAAACGCTCCTCAAATTCGCCTTTGTATTTGGCACCGGCAATGAGGGATCCCATATCGAGTGAAAAGATAAGCTTGTTTTTTAGGTTTTCGGGTACATCACCACTAATGATACGATGGGCGATGCCTTCGGCTATGGCCGTTTTGCCTACACCGGGTTCGCCAATCAGTATTGGATTGTTTTTGGTACGTCGGGTAAGTATGGTTAAAACCCTTCTGATTTCCTCATCGCGCCCGATTACCGGATCGAGTTTGCCTTTACGGGCCAGGTCGTTCAGGTTGCGGGCATACTTCGACAGCGCATTATAAGTATCTTCGGAGGTTGCGCTGGCGGCTGATGAGCCTTTACGAAGTTCCGTAATGGCTTTCTTCATATCCTTCTCGCTGGCACCCAGTTGCTTTAAAAGTTTCGAGGCATGGTCATTAGAAGCCAGGATTCCAAGTATGATGAGTTCGATGGTAATAAATTCATCACCAAATTCTTTCATGATCGACTCTGAGCGCTGTAAAGCCCTGGTTGCATCGGCAGAAAGATATTGCTCACCACCCTGAACCTTTGGTAAAGCGCCTATCAGCGAATCAATGCCTTTTTCTAGCATATTGAAATCGATCCCAAGCTTGCTGGTTAAAAAGCGGAGCACACTATCGTCGGAGGTAATTATTCCTTTGAGGATATGAGCATTTTCGATGGCCTGGTTTTGATTTGCGGCAGCAATCTGCTGGGCTTGCTGTATGGCCTCCTGCGATTTTATGGTGTATTTATTGAAATTCATGGTACAGTATTTTTTTCGAACTGCAATAAATCAATAAATACACCAATATCAAATTTTAACAATCATGCGCCATTTTGTCAATATAAGTTTCGACTTATATGTCATTTTGACAGAATAGTGTGGCGATATTTCACCCAACAAAAACGTCCGCTTTGATAAAATAAAAGCTGCCAGTGAGGAGCAGCTTTTATAACAGAATCAAATCCGGACAGCTTAAAGAGCGCCTTCGTCATAAGCCTGTTCACCATGCAAGGCCCTGTCAAGCCCCAGCATTTCATCTTCCTCACTTACCCTCACTTTTGTAATATAATTTATGAGGATCAGCATAATATAAGTAAAGATGAATGCATAGGCAGCAGCAGTAGTAACAGTGATAGTTTCTTTCACAAAGAATGAAAAATCTCCGTAAATCAGTCCGCTATAATGCTGTCCGGTTACAGCGTTTGTTCCGGCATAGGCAAATACACCAAGCAATATTGTTCCGATAAATCCGCCCATGCCGTGAACGCCCCATACATCGAGTGCATCGTCCCATTTCATTTTGTTTTTAAGCTGAACAGCAACATAACAAACAATTCCGGCAACAATACCAATTATTGGCGACGCCCACAGCGGAACAAAACCTGCACATGGCGTAATGGTGGCTAACCCGGCAATTGAACCTGTGAGCAGTCCGATAAATTTAGGTTTTCCTTCACGGTACCATTCAATGGCTACCCATGCCATTGTTGCAAAAGAGGCAGCAATATCCGTGTTTAAAAATGCCAGGGATGTAACACCATCAACCTGCAACTCGCTACCGGCATTAAAACCATACCAGCCAAACCAAAGTAAGCCACTACCTATAGCAACCAGGGGAACACTATTGGGTGTTGACACTTTGTTGTAACGCTTGCCCACATAAAACACCGATGCCAGAGCAGCAAACCCTGCAGTTGCATGAACAACAATTCCTCCGGCAAAATCCAGAACGCCCCATTCGGCCAGTAATCCACCGCCCCATACCATGTGCACAAACGGATAATAAACTAATATCTGCCAAACAGTAAGAAAAACCATGTAAGCTTTAAAGGAAACCCTGTTAACAAAAGCACCGGTAATAAGCGCAGGAGTAATGATAGCAAACATCATCTGGTATGCAATAAATACAATTTCAGGAATTTTATCGTTTCCTGCATAGAGGGAATCCATACCCACTCCCATCAGGAAGGCTTTATCCAAATTGCCCATCAGCCCGCCTTCACCTCCGCTGAAACACAGCGAGTATCCAAATGTTACCCAAAGCACGGTTGTCCAACCCAGGGAAACAAAACTCTGAATCATAATCCCGAGTATATTCCGTTTTGTGGCAAGGCCACCATAAAAAAATGCCAATGCCGGTGTCATCAGCATAACCAGGCTTGTTGCAAGCAACATAAACCCGGTTGAACCTGTATCCATCATAGTTGTAAGTTTTAGATTGATTTGTTATGTTATTAATTGGGGAAATTATTTTTTTGAGCGAAATCAGCCCGGACTTAAAAAGCGATACCCAATACCAGGTAAGCCTTATCCTGCTGCGGATTAAATATTACAGATGACCTGAGGGTTGACTCAAACTTTTCAGAAAATTTTATTTTTCTCGAACCTGTTACACCCAGGTTTACAATTCCAAACCCGGTAACATTGCCATAGCCGTCTCCATAAAAACCGTCAGCCGGAGTCATGCCAAGAAATGTATCGAAATTGAATCCATTGCTGGAAAATGTGTATCCAAGTTCCATGTAGGTTGAAAAATTATTTTTAGTTGCATCGCCGGCCTTTTTATCAGCACCATAGAACATTGTAGCCAAAGAAATACTAAGAGGTATCTTGCTGCTTTTATAAGCTATCATTCCTTCCAGCACATGACTTGTAGTTTCATTCTTATACGAAAAATAAGGCTTCGATAGCCAGTTTAAATCCCAATAATAATCAGTTAAAGTAGCTGTGATGGTTTTATATGAATAGGATGCATACAAATCAAATTCCTTATAGCTGCCTGTAAAATCGGTTGATCCCCATGCTCCGATTTCGAGATTCCCCATCACAAATCCGAGTGCCGGTTGTATATTGGGAGCAAGAACAGGTTGATTATTGGTGTACGAATAACAGGGAACGCCCCGCCAGATATAACTACTCACAAGTTCAGCCGTAGTTTTAACAGAAAACCCCGGATTGTTCTGCGCACCAGCCTGAACTACCGAAAACGTATAGGAAATAATTATGAGAAATTTTAAAAGTTTTGTCTTCATTTGATGTCGTTTATCGTGGTTAAGACACCAAAAGTAGAAGGTCCGCTTTCAACAAGCAATCAAGTAAAATACCTAATTATTCTGCGTTTTATCTTACGTAAATGAGCATAAAAACTATCAGTGTTTTACTTACCAGTCTATGAAAATCATTGATCACAAATACCGCGATAGCATATATAAAAATTTGAAATAATGATATGTAAATCATTTTATTAAAACAAGACAGGCAAAAAGCTAAAGCTTGGACCCTTAAATATCGATCAGCTTATGTTTTATCGCGAATTTAACCAGTTCGACCTGGGTTTTCAGATTCAGTTTCTGCATGATGTGATTTTTATGCGATTCAACGGTGCGGACGCTGATAAAAAGTTTATCGGCAATCTCCTTATTTATAAAACCTTCGGCGAACATTTTTAGAATTTCAATTTCTCTTTTCGAAAGCAACTCGTGAGGATTAGCATCATCATATCTGTTATACTTAGCGCTTTCAATATATGATTTAAGAATAATTTTAGAGATATTTTCGCTAAAGAAATCCCTGCCATTGTAAATTGAGTGAATTGCTGCCAGAATCTCCTCCCGGGTGGTATTTTTATGCAAATATCCGTTAACGCCTGCTTTTATGGATTGCTTTATAAAACTTTCGTCCATAAACATTGAAAGTATCAGCACTTTTATGGCAGGAAATTTCTGTTTTAGCTGAGCTGTCAACTCAATTCCGGTTGTATCGGGCAAGGAAATATCCATCAGGATGATATCGGGCAGCAGGGTGTCGAGTAATGTCCAAAGTTCGGCTCCCGTAGTTGCTTCTCCTATTATTTCGATATTTTCGGAAGCAATCAGTGCTTTGATCCCGTCGCGGAGAATCTGGTGATCTTCGGTAAGAATAATGCGGATAGCGGGCATAAATTGATTTAGGAATGAGTTAGCAATTTCAGGAATTTCATTTTAGCAGGTGAATCAAACAAAAACAGGGTTATTTCACACAAGTGGAATTTTTACCGAGATAATGGTTCCGTGGTTGTCAACTTTCGAAATATCAATCAAGCCATTCAAAATATTGACTCGTTCGCGTAAACTGTGCAATCCCCTTCCGGTATTATTTTTCAAATTCTCGGGATTTATACCTATACCATCATCCTGTATGGTAAGGCTTACCATATTTGCATTCCCGATCAGCGTTACTATAATTTCCGAAGCGCCCGAATGTTTTATTGCATTATTAAGCGCTTCCTGGGCAATACGAAACAAATATACCGAAATGCGTTTATCAATCAGGCAATCTGAAACATCCGAGTCGAAAATAACAGCAATCCGGCTGTAACCCGATAGTTCTTTACAAATCTGCCCCAAAGCCATTTCTAAACCAAACTGCTGCAACACCGGGGGCGCCAGGTTAGTTGAGATAATACGAACTTCTTCAACCAGGCTATCAAACATTTGCCTTAACCTCAAAACATGGTCGGTACTGATGCTCTCACCTGAATTAATCAGGCTTTCTGTTTTTAGTTTGGTGGCTACAATCAACTGCCCAAGCCCATCGTGCAACTCCCGCGAAAGTCGCTGCCGTTCATCCTCCTGTCCATCAATAAAGGATGAGAACAGCCTCAACTCTCTTTCCTTAAGTTCGGTTTGCTGGGCTGATAGCTGGCGGGTCATCAGGTTAAAATTCTCAATCAATTCGCCAAGTTCATCATTCGAATTTGTTTTCAGTTCCTGCTCAAGGTTGCCTTTTCGCACGTTGATGGTGGCATTTTTGAGATCAATAATTGGCCTGGTGATATTGCGTGATATGATGTAGGAAGCAATAAAAAGGATGAGCGTAATAAAGATACTCAGGAACACGATTTCATTGGCAAGTTTATATACCGGGCGCATTGCTTCTTTTTTATCAATTTCAGCCAGAATAATCCAGTTAAGCCCTGGAATTTTGAGCCGGCTGTATGAAGATAAGGTCATCACACCACGGTAATCCTTAACAATATGATATCCTTCGGCTGAACTATATGCTTTTGATACTGATTCATTTTCAATTTTTACCCGATGCATTGCATTTTTCATAAACCGGGAATTACTTCGCATTACTGAATCCGGACCAACCACGTATACCTCTCCACTTTTCCCCAACCCATTCGCGCCTTCGGTATTACGCATTATTTTGTTGATGGCAGAGCTCCTGACCTCAAATATGGCCATCGCCGGGGTAATATTTTGATTTAAATATAAAGAAGTGGCAATAAACAGATGATTTAAACTGTCGTTCGGCAAAAAATTGAAATCCTGTACCTTTAAAGGTTTGCCGGGGACAAACCTTGCAACAATTTGTTTCAAAATTTTATCGTTATAGTTATCCAACGGCTCAACGTCCCGCGAACCGGAGTCAAAATTATAGCACACCAGTTGCTGGTTATTTATCAGATATAAAGCTGAATAATAGTTTCCGGTCTTGAAATAGCGTATAAAATCGGCATTGAGGCTTGCAAAATTTAAATTTTGCCTGGTCATTCCTTTGGCGGCTATATTATGCGAATCAAATGGTACAGATTGTTTTAAATGAGAAAAGAGATCTATTTCTTTTATCCTGTCGTTAAAAAACTGTTCCACCTGTACTTTTCTATCAACCCTTACGGATGTTAGCTGATCAAAAGTACGCTGTAAAATTGCGTTTCGCGAAGCAACGAAGGAAAATAAACTCACTGCAACAATAACAAATATACCTAACAGGAAGATATAGAGTATCAGCTTGTGATAGATGGATGTTTGGCTCTGCATAAAGCTACCCGGATCAAAAGACAAAAATAGAATATATTTGTCAGCATGCTGAACATGCAACCCAAAGTTGCCGGATTATAACAACCCGAACTGACCAGTGCGCCATCTCATGAAAATGAGACGAAATATCTCTGAAATGTATTAAAAGAAGGCTTGAGATTCCGCTACAAATCCCTGATCATATCAAAAGATGTTTTAATTCCTTTAATCAGCGAAGAGCTGAACCCCTGGTGTTCCATTTCATTCAGGCCAACAATGGTGCAACCTTGTGGCGTTGTAACCCTGTCGATCAATTGCTCGGGATGCGCTTTTTCTTCCAGGGTCATTTGCGCAGCGCCTTTAACGGTTTGCGATGCAATGGCGAGCGCAGTTTTAGCATCGAAGCCTATTTCAATACCAGCTTGCATGGCTGCCCGAATGTACCGCAGGGCATAAGCTGTGCCACAGGCCCCAAGGATGGTCGCCCCGTTCATCAGCTTTTCTTCAATAACAACGGCTGTTCCAAGCGTATCGAAAAGACTTACAATACGCTGGCCGGCTTCTTTATTATTTTCGGAAAAAGAAATACAGGTTGCCGACTGTCCAAACTGGGCAGCTATATTGGGCATAATCCGGACTACCGCATGCAAGAGTTTTGTCTTTTCCTCCAGAGCTTCAATGTTCAACCCGCTTACTGCCGATGCAATTATGGCATGATTCAGGTGAGGCAGTATGTCCTTAAGAACATTATCAACCTGGTACGGCTTTACAGTTAAAATAATAATATCGGCCTGGCCGATTTCAAAATTATTGTCGGCAGATACCCGCATGCCTAGTTTCTCCAAAAAACGGATCTGCTCCACATTGCGCCTTGTAACCGTAATAGCAGCATCATTACAAAACTTCGACAGGCCAACAGCCAGGGCAACACCCAGGTTGCCACCTCCAATTATATGAACGTTTATCTTTTTTGATTGCATGGTAAAGTTGTTTGATTTATTGATCTGAGCTGTTATTTCAATTCAGGATGCGACAACACCCTTCCCCAATGCCATTGAGGCTTCTGACGGGGTAAAATTACGAAATTTCTTGTTAAGCCTCTATGACAATAAACCCAACCAGGAAGGTGCAGTGCGTAACAAACTGATTTTATGCACATAAACATTGCCGGTTTTTATCAGGTGCTATCATACTTATTATGCAGTTGGCATTTCGTATATACCTTGATATGTTGCAGCGTAGTAAACAGGTTCTATCATTTCAGGTACAAAAAGCATGGCCAACTTATAATATATAATTGCAAAGGGCTATAATACAAAAGCATCCGGTAGCTATACAGCTTCCGGATGCCTCATCATAATAAAAAGGAACTTATTTTATCAGTTTTACATTTACGGCATTGGGGCCTTTGGGTCCATCAACTACCTCGAAGGATACTTTATTATTCTCCTTAATGGGTTCTGTAAGACCGTTGATGTGAACAAACACACTTTTACCAGAAAGTGAATCGTTTATAAAACCATAGCCTTTTGACTCGTTAAAAAAAGCGACAATGCCTGTACGCAAAAGTTCGCCGGCCCCGGGCTCCACATATTTGGGAACACCTATCTGAATATCTTCGGCATTCACCGCTACACGTTTGGTTAAATCGGGAGGTGTGGAAGTAATTCTTCCAAATTCGTCAACATAGGCAATCATTTCATCAAGGTTATTGCCATCCCGGCCTTCTTTCTTTTCAGCCCTCTTTGCTTCTTTATCTTTCCTCTTCTTTTCCTGTTTTGTGCGATTTTCCCTTTTACCAAAAGTTTCACGTGCTCTGCCCATAATTTTGATTTAAATTCTTAAAAATAACTATCAACCTAACCGCATGAATTACTAAACAAAGTTCAATTATTTCGCCTGGACAGATATCAATTGCAAAAGTACGCTAAAAGCAGCTAGTAAGCTATTTAATTTTCAATTCATTTTGTAAAGCGTAACATACCACGCGCCCTTTTCAACAAATCATAGTACACACTCCGCTACCAGCCATGAAATATATTAAATTTGGTGTCTCTTAGTAATCGTCATGAAAAATTGGTCTGTTTTAATTATTTTATGGTATGCTTCTATTAACAGCATTGTGGCACAGGACATTATAACGCTTCATACCGGCAAGCAACTGAAAGCCAAAATTGTGCATCTGGATGCAAAGGATGTAACATTTATACCCGAAAACCAGCCCGACACATTCAGAATAGCACGTAACGAGGTTAATACTCTGCATTATCGAAGCGGCATCGCCATACAACTTTCGGAAAACGGAGTGCTTGTACCCGGTAAGTATAGCTCCGGCGGAATATCGGATAGCCTTTTCCTGCGCGGAGTAGCAGATGCTTCCAATTATTACAAGGGATACCGGTCTGCCAAAATCGGAACGCTGATCGGGAGTATATATTTCCCGTTAGGATTAATACCTGCTATTGCCTGCTCTTCGGCACCACCCAAACGTGAAAACCTGGATTACAGGGACGAAGAACTGATGCGTAACCCAAGTTATTTCAGCGGATATACTGAGAAAGCACACGAAATAAAAAGAAAAAAAGTCTGGCAGGGATTTGCCATAGGTACAGGAATTTTTTTCGGAATCATGGTATTTTCTTCAGGCGTGGCTATTTCAACCTTCTAGTCTAAATCACAATAAATCAAAACATAAACGGAACAAATACATACCTTATCCGTTACATAAACAGGCACAAAAACCACTTCCGAAGAGTTCCAAATCATTATTTATTCGGGGAATCAGAAAATTGAGTAAATTTAAGCCGCTACACCATTAACCAAATAGCCCGAAAACCGAAATTAGCGATTGCACTTATGAAAACAATACTGGTAATTGATGATGACAAAATGATCCTGATGATTTTGAAGCAAACACTTTCGAAGGAAGGCTACCGTGTTTCGACAGCAGCCAGCGGGGAAGAGGGAATTGCCATGCTTGCATCATCCAATACCGACCTGGTTTTAACGGATTATATGATGCCCGGGATGTCGGGTATTGAAGTGCTCAATGTCATCAAGCAAAACCAGCCTTTACTCCCGGTTATCATGCTTACCGGCCATGGTGATGTAGCGCTAACCATTAAAGCCATACAGCTGGGAGCAGTCGATTTTATAGAAAAACCAATCCACTCGAAGGAACTGATTGAAATAATAAAGCGGGCGCTCGAAATCAGCGAACAGAACAAAAGCATTTCGCAGCCTTTCACCAAAGATACCCGTAAAGTAATAGAGGAAAATTCGCTTATTGGTAAGGTTCCGGTAATGCGCGAAATATTTAAAAACATTGGTCGAGTTTCGCTCAACAGGATCAGCGTACTGATTACCGGAGAAACAGGTACAGGCAAGGAATTGATTGCCAAGCTGGTACATTACAGCGGTATTACCCGCGATTACCCGTTTTCAGTTGTAAACTGTTCAGCCTTAAACGACGAAGCGCTCGAAAGAGAATTATTCGGGTATGAAAAAGACGCGTTCCCCGGTGCCACTGAAAATAAGAGAGGAAAATTTGAAACTGCTGGTGAAGGAACCATTTTCCTGGATGAGATTTCGAACCTCTCCGACCATGTGCAGATTAAACTTTTCAGGGTTTTGCAGGAAATGGAATTCGAAAAACCCGGGCTTGCGGAACCACTGCCACTTAAAGCCAGGATAATTGCATCGACCAATAAAAACCTGGAACAACTGATTGCCGAAGGGCGTTTCAGAGAGGAATTATATTACAGGCTTAAAGTTTTTACCATTGAGCTGCCGCCATTGCGTAAACGTAAGGATGATATAAACGACCTTACCTATTTCTTTATACAACGATTCAACCGAAAACTTCAGAAAAATATCAGCCAGATCGGAGAAGGTGTTTTCGAGAAATTAAAAAGTTACAACTGGCCGGGTAACATCAGGGAACTGGAGAACTCAATCCTGCAGGCCATGATTATTGTTCGGGGAAATGTACTTGAAAAGGATTCATTTTCAATACCGCAGAATCCAAGCGGAAATGAAGTAGAGAGCTTATCCATCTCGGCACTCACTACGCTCGACGAAGTAGAAAAAACATATATAAAACAGGTGCTGTACCATGTAAAATGGAATAAAGTGGATGCTTCGCGCATTCTGGGTATTTCCCGGCCTACACTAAATGCGAAAATCGAGAAATACGAAATCAAGCAAAACTGATACCTCCAACATTACCCAATACTACCCTGTTTTATCTATAAGCCTAAATTTCAGTCTCTTACAAAATACACTTGATTTTATTTACGCTACAGTAAAATTATTTTACTTGTGTGTAAATTTTTATAGCAATAGTTACATTTACTATACACCTGTATTTCAATATTTTATAAATATTTTTAATTGATTGCTCGTCTATTCACAGGTTAACTGTGAAATATTTTTCCTCCATTTCTTGTTTTAACGTGGTACATGTAATAAATTAGTCCATGTTTAATCGCGAACAGTAAAAATATTTTACACCATGAAAAGGATCATCATAGTTTCAGCCCTGGCAATTCTGGTAATGATAAACATAAATGTATTTTCGCAGACAACGGTTACCGGCCACATGTTTGCAGAGGTGGTTGAGCCCTTGAGTGCCAGCACTCAGTCACAAACTTCGTTTACCGTATACCGGAATCAGGCCCAAACCATGGACCTTGGCCAAATCAATGTGAAGAGTGCATCCTCAGCCTCATGTTCACTTATTCTGGGAAAAGCGAATCTCACCAGCAATGATCAGCAAAAGATTTCGCTCGAAACTATGGCAACCAGCAACCTGGGAACTGACAGCAATGCTATTAATGGCACCCAATCCATAAGCCTGCAATGTGAAGCCAATCAGAACTTAGTGGATCAGGCCGCAGCATCCTATAAAGGAGATATAAATATTGTGCTGGCTTACAATTAATACAATACTCAAATTTACTTCAGCATACACTGACCAATTTTCTAAAAACACAAGTCTACGAGACAAATCACTTATAAAAATTCCAGCAGGCGCAACTCTTCAAACTTTCCATTTCTTTCCCGCTACCCATACTCACAGAACTACACCTGATTGCGCCTGCTTACTTTCTCTTCCATACCATTCTTAACCGGACAATATTACAATTTTCAGGTAAAATTCATCTTACCTTATTAAATTGTGTAAATATGATTATTTATTATAAGAATTAAAGGTATACTGAACTGGCACCTTTAAAAACGGTTTATACCTGATATTCTTTACAATGAATATCTAAGATTGAGATTACTCCTGTCGCAATTTGAAACAAAATTACGAACTTCCTACCTGTCCGATTAATCTGAATTTTCCGGAGACCAGCATTTTACAAATTTACAATACGCTGTATATTAATTATTTATAAAATATAAAAATATAATCTTATCATCAGGTGGCAAGAGGAAGAAATTTCGTGGCACGGTTTATGAAATATTAATTATATCGCTCAAGACGATGTAAATCCAACTAAAAAAAACTCATAAAAAACTCAAAACAATGAAAAAATTATCCGTTCTCTTCTCACTGGTTGCTATCCTTACCATTGCTTCATTCACTGCTAAAGCCCAGGTTTCGGCAACCGCTACTTCTTCGGCCAACATTATCGGCCCTATCTCCATCGTTAAAACTGTTGACTTGGTTTTTGGTAATGTTGCTGTCAGCCCTGTTTTAGGCGGTACTGTTGTTCTCGATCCTGCCGGCACACGCACCCAAACCGGCGGAGTTACACTTCCTGTTATTACCGGTTCACCTACTGCTGCTAAATTTACAGTTTCGGGGCAGG
This sequence comes from Bacteroidales bacterium UBA4417, assembly GCA_002389705.1. Taxonomy (GTDB): domain Bacteria; phylum Bacteroidota; class Bacteroidia; order Bacteroidales; family UBA4417; genus UBA4417. Next base: position 17,873 of record DGQJ01000106.1, on the reverse strand, counting down.
CTGGTACTACCTATGCTATTACCTTACCCGCTTCGGTGATTCTTACTAACGGCGCTAACAACATGACCGTTGATAATTTTACAAGCACACCTACTGCTACCGGTTCACTGGCCAGCGGAAGCGAAGATATATTTGTTGGTGGCACACTGCATGTTGCTGCCGCACAGGTTTCGGGTCTTTATACCAACGCTGCCGATTTAGTAGTTACGGTTAACTATAACTAAGATTCCGACAATCCAGAAAAAGGGTGTGACAGGTTTCCTTCCACCCTTTTTTTTCAAGCTTTTGTTATTGCCTTGTTTTCTGCCATTTGATTTTACATTCAAGTTCTGTTAATCATGCTCAGGTTTATACTCCCATTGCTCGTTGTTTTTTCTTTCTGTTCGAAGGCCTATAGCCAGGCCAGCGTTACAGCGCAAGCTTTTGCCGAGGTTATTTCTGCCTTAACAGCAACTGAAACTTCGCAACTTAATTTCGGACGGTTCTCACCCGAGGTACAAGGAGGACAGGTTATTGTTACTCCCGATGGTATTCGCTCTGCAAGCGGTTCGGTTATTCTCAGCGGCGGGGTGGCAAAATCAGGTATTTTCTACATAACCGGAGCTCCTGATGCCATGTTCTCCATTCAATTGCCTACAGGACCGGCTGTGCTTACCCATCAAAATTCCAACAAAACCATGGTGGTCAGCAACTGGGTTTCGTACCCGCAGGCCGGTACAGGAACCGGTATACTTACCAACGGGCAACAGTTTGTTTACCTGGGTGCCACCCTCAACGTGGGATCGCTGATTGATAACCCGGCCGGATTATACTCTGGCGCTTTTACACTTACATTTGCTTATAACTAAAGCAAATTAAATCAACGACCTTGATGTTGCTTTTGATTTCGGCTGATGAGCCTGGTTCAAAAAAAACAATACGCACAAACACATAATCAATAAAGATACGAATTGAGTGTTGGACTTATTCGTTGTATTTGAGTCACATAAACCACCAGGGTTATTCGCCCGGTGGTTTTGTGTTTTCAGGATAATCACTAATACGATCGGCGCCTGTAAGGCATGAGGCATAAAAACTAAACAGTTTTAACTTATCACTCTTGTTCAGCACTAACAGGCATCGGCTGAACTGCCGCAAAAAGCAACTTCCACGCAAACACCCTGGTAGTTTCATTTTATTCAAAATCTCAATTTGTTTTTCGATTTGTCGCAATTTGAGATAATTCCCGGGGTGAAAGCCAGGTTAAAAACAACCTTCAAACTTTACTTTCAAAAAAATAAATCACTTTTATATATCTGTATATCATTACTTTATAAAATATTTTTATTTTTTTTCGGACTGGTATTACTTTCTGGCACAGGTATGTGGCACGGTTTATGAAATATTAATTACATCGCTCAAGACGATGTAAATCCAACTAAAAAAAACTCATAAAAAACTCAAAACAATGAAAAAATTATCCGTTCTCTTCTCACTGGTTGCTATCCTTACCATTGCTTCATTCACTGCTAAAGCCCAGGTTTCGGCAACCGCTACTTCTTCGGCTACAATTATCACCCCTATTGCCATTTCAAAATCAATTGACCTGAATTTCGGAAATGTTGCCGTTAGTCCATCACTTGCAGGAACAGTTCAACTTAGCCCGGCCAGCACCCGTACTGCCGGAGGCGGAGTAACACTGCCAGTTATAACCGGAACTGTTTCGGCTGCTAAATTCACTGTAACCGGAGCTGCCGGATCAACCTTCTCAATTTCATTACCAGCTGCACCTATCACACTTACAAGTGGATCCAATACCATGACCGTAGGTTCATTCACCAGCAACCCTACTCCCACCGGTACACTTACAGCCGGAACCCAGGATGTATTTGTAGGAGCTACGCTCAATGTAGCAGCAGGACAAGCCGCAGGGGTTTACACCAACGCAACCGGACTAGTAGTTACAGTTAACTACAACTAATCAGTATCAATAATATTCCGAAAGGTGTGAAAGAATATTCTTTCACACCTTTTTTTATTCCCAAAACAACGATGCCAGGTGTATCTACGAGCCATGAAACGAAATAAATATTTCTCAGGCAATGGCATTGTTTTTGTAAAATTGATGAACAACCAACAATTTGATACAGTATCGGCTAAGTTCATCGATTTATGTATAAACACAGGCTTCAGCCAAAATCAGGTCAGGTTAAATTATTTAATCAAATTGAACGGCATTAATAATAACAAGGTCTAATCAGGCACTTTTGCAGAAAAATGTATTACATTATGACCATTTAGCCATTAATAGTATACCAAAGTGAAACCACACAGGCTCAAATGCCGAAAAAGTCCGGCAGGCAAGGCTTCAGAGTCGACAAATTTGTGTAAGTTTGAAAAAAATTTAACCGCCATGACAATTAAAGGAATAATTAGTAAAACCTCAACCCAGATCCTACTGGCAATTCTTTTCGCATCAGCGCTGTTAACCTTTAATGCAAATGCACAGGGCAACCTCCTGATCACCCCGCGCCGTGTAGTATTTGAGGGAAATAAACAGTCGCAGGAGTTGACCCTTGCAAATACGGGTTCTGATACGGCAAAATATACCGTTTCGTTTGTACAATACAGGATGACCGACGATGGAAGTTTTGTACAGATAGAGCAACCCGATGAAGGACAGTTATTTGCTGACAAATACCTGAGGTTTTTTCCACGATCAGTAACACTTCCGCCAAACGGCTCGCAGGTAATACGAATGCAATACCGCAAAATGCCCGATATGCAGAACGGCGAATTCCGTTCGCATGTTTATTTCAGGGCAGTGCCAAATGAAAAATTATTGGGAGAAGAACAAACCATAGCTGATTCAACATCTATAGGCATTAAGCTGGTACCAATCTTCGGTATAAGTATTCCGGTCATCATCCGAAATGGAGATTTACAGGTAAAAGTAGACCTAACAAATATCAGTGTGGATTTAAAGAGTGACACGGTTCCCAACCTGAGCCTGGTGTTCGAACGAACAGGCGACAAGTCGGTTTATGGAGATTTATCTGTAATGTGGTCATCTGCGCAAGGCGAACCCATTGAAGTTGGCACTGTGCGAGGGTTGGCTGTATACACTCCTAATAAGATCAGGAAATTTAAAATGCAACTTCATAATATGCCAGGCGTTGATTTTAAAAAAGGCAAACTGCTGATTAAATTCCAGGCTCCCAATGATGCCAAAGCGGAGGTTTTTGCGGAGAAAGAATTCCCATTATAACAACTACCAGTACTCCAATCAGAATTAAGTTACTTTCAACTGAATGCTACTTTCCAGGACATGATAAAACTTGGTAATACTTCGAAAGCGTTATTTATTTCCATTGTAATTTCACTTGTTTCGCTGCATGTGGTTGGAGCAAACCGGTATTCGGTAGCATCCGGAAACTGGAATGCCACCTCAACATGGTCAGCAACATCAGGTGGTGCAAGTGGTGCAAGTTTTCCTGTTGCAGGTGATGTAGTATTTATAGAAGGTAATAGGAATGTAACAATTACAGCAAATGCTGCGTGTACAAGTCTGAGTATTGCGTCAGGGTCTTCACTAACTGTTGGAGGGTTTAATTTAACGGTTTCAGGTACTACTACCATTTCCGGTACACTTACGTATAATAACACTGCCGGAACCAAAACTTATACCGGATTGGTAACTATAAACAGTGGAGGGAATTGGAACAATACAGCAAATTCGCCTATTACTTTCAGGGGAGGCATTATAAATAATGGCACATTTAACGCAGGTACAGGAGTCCAGACTTTTTCAACCAACAATCAGTCTGTTTCGGGCACGATATCAATATCCTCAGCAACAGTAACCGGCATTACGCTTACCAATAACGGAACTTTAAGTATAACTACAGCATTAGCCGGTAATGGAGGTTTAACCCAAGGGGCCAATGATAATCTTTCTCTGGGGGGAACAACAACAATTACTACTTTAACAGCTACTGCATCAGGAAACACTGTTGTTTACAACGGAGCTGCTCAAACAGTTAAAGGAATAACATACCAAAACTTAAATTTAGATGGTTCGGGCACAAAGACTTTAGGTGCTGCTACCACAACGAATGGAACACTAACAGTGAATAATGGCGTAGGTTTTGCTTTATCAACATTTTTATTGACTATTAATGGTGACCTTATCAGTGACGGAACTGTAAGCGGCACAACCGGTGGGGTAACTATAGGAGGCACTGCAAACCAAAACATTGGAGGTTTTACAACTACAGGTACAGTTATCATGAGTAAAACCGCCAGCACTGCTACCTTTACAGGTAACGTAAATGCATCAGGACTTACCATAAACGGAAGCGGCGGAACGCTAAACCTTGGAGCAGGTCTTACCCATACATTTACCGGAACATGGACCAGAACAAACGGTACTCTGGATGGGGGTTCAAGTTTATTAAAGATTGCCGGAAGTGTAAGCGGAACAGGAGGCAGTTTTGCAGCCAATACCGGAACAATTGAATGGAATGCTGCAGGGGCGCAAACTCTGGCAGCGGTGGCTTACAACAATCTTATGTTATCTGGCGGCGGTGCCAAAACAATGCCTGCCGGTACAGCGGTTACTAATAACCTGCTTATAAACGGACCGACTGCAAGCATTGCTGCCGGTCAAAATATTAATGTCGGTAGCCTTACTCTCGGAGGCTATAACAAGATCAACGGTACATGGGGATCAACATCATCAGCAGCGACTTATAAAGATAATACATACTTTGCCAGTACAACTGGTATACTTACAGTTGCTAACGATACCCGATCAACAACGCCCTATTTTTCGGGGCTTACTGCAAGCCAAAGTATTTGCTATGGAACACCCACAACCAGTTTAAGCGGAAATTTATCTGCCCCGGGCCCTGTTTATCCTTTATCCGGAGAATCAGTTACTGTAACTATTAATGGCGTTTCCCAAAATACCACAGTTTCGGATGCAACCGGAGGATTTACAGTAAATTTCAATACAGCATTAATTCCGGCAGATGTTACGCCTTACGATATAACATATACCTATGCCGGCAATGCAACTTTACTATCAGCGCCATCCAATACCACCACTACATTAACAGTAAAGCCTGCCTCAACAGGCGGTACAATAAGCGGGGCCACTTCGCCGCTTTGCCTGGGAGCCGGAACGGGAACACTGACTTTAACCGGAAATGAGGGTAGTATAGTACAATGGGAGCACCAGGTGAATGCCGGAGGCTGGGTAAATATGGGCAATGGAGGCAGCACCACATTTTCGGAAACCCCATATGCTTCAGGCACCTGGCAATACAGGGTTTTGGTTCAGAATGGAACCTGCCCGGGTAATTATTCGGCAGTACAGTCAATAACTGTTGATGCAACTACTGTTGGAGGCTGGATAAGCGGAAGTTCGGCCCCGATATGTGAAGGATCGGTCACAGGTGTTATCACTCTGAACGGGAGCACAGGAAATATAGTTCGCTGGGAAAAAAGACTTGACGGGGGATCGTGGGAAAATATTGCGAATACATTGACTACCTACAGCGAGATTCCTTCATCAGCAGGAGCCTGGGATTATCGTGCACTGGTAAAAAGCGGAAGTTGTCCGTCGGATTACCCGGCAAGCTTTGCAATAACGGTTAACCCGGCCTTGACAATAACGCTTGGATCGAACCCTGCTATCTGCAGGGGCATAACATCCGCTCAACTTGCTTACACTGCCACAACAGGCAGCCCCACATTATACAGTATAGATTTTGATCCTACAGCCATTGCGGCCGGATTAACCGATGTTAACGGATGGGGTCTGGCAGCAAGTCCGATTTCGATCAATGTGCCATGGAATATTGCACCGGGTGTTTACAACGGTACATTATCAGTAGCCACGTCATACCCCGTTTGTACAAGCGTTGGATATCCTATCAGCATTACTGTAACAGCTCAGCCTGTAGCAACTTTCAGCTATTCGGGCAGTCCGTATTGCCAGGGTGCCGCAAACCCGTTGCCAACTTTCAGCGGAGGCGGCTCAGCCGGTATGTTTTCATCCTCTGCCGAACTGGTATTTGCAAATTCATCAACCGGGGAAATAAATTTAGCTGCAAGTACAGCAGGAACATACGTTGTTACCAATACTATTGTTGCATCGGGTGGCTGTGGACAGGTTGAAGCATCAAGCAATGTAACAATAACACCTTCGGTGGCATCTCCTATTTTTGCGCTTGGCCCTTCTTCAACCAGATCGCAGGGATCAGGAACACAAATATTTTCGGCAACAGCATCTAACAGCACAGGGATAACATATTCGCTGGATGCTGCCAGTATTGCAGCAGGATTATCAATAAATGCTGCCACAGGCCTGGTAGCTTTCACCGCCGGATGGCTTGGCAACAGTACCATTACTGCCACTGCTGCTGGTTGCGATGGACCGAAAGTTTCGACCCATACTGCAAGCACCATAGTTGCTTCAACATTTTATTCGTATCAATCAGGCAACTGGAACGACCCCAATACCTGGACATTTGATCCCAGCGGAACTACAGGTCCAATAACATCAATACCCGGTAATAATGACATAGTAGTGATTTTGCCCGACAGAACGGTTAAACTCAGTGCTGATGTAACTACCACAAGCCACGACATTACAATTTCGAGCGGAGGAATACTTGATGAATCAACCTATAGATTTACCAGTACACTAGCTGCTCTGCGCGGAGGAGGAACACTACAACTTGCATCAGCATTTTTCCCCTCTGTAACCAATAATACATTTGTTACCATTGATGGCGGAACTACCGAATATATGGCTTCGGGTGCTTTTGATCTGCCTGCAGCCCAAACCATTTACTATCACCTGACAATTAATAATACCGGAGAAACTGCACGGCAGGTGAATGACCTTGTTATAAACGGAGATCTGGATATAAAAAAAGGCACTTATCAGATTAATGATGCAACTGCTACCCGCAGACAACTCATGGTTTATGGAAATGTGACTGTAGATTTTGGGGCATCGTTAACTGTTGGTACCGGGAATACGCAAACAGGATCGGATACACCGCTTTCCGTTACTGATGGTGGTACAGCTCCATTCCTGAATTATTATATCAACGAAACACATAGGGTTATTTTCCAGGGCAACCTTCTAAACAATGGAACTGTACGGTTTACTAATCAAACCAGGCCAAAATATGATGCCTTTACCAATACCGGTGCGGCAACTGTATTTTTTCAGGGAAATAAAAACGCCCAGGTCAGTTGTTACGGAATAACAGATTTTTATAACCTGGTTATTGATAAAGGCGTTGATCAGACCTTTAAACTAAATGTTTATTCGAGTGACTATTCCTATTTCAGACTATTTGGTGCCAATACTGCAGCCAGTGCCAATTCGGCTACAGCCAATCCTGATATAAAGAAAGCACTGTGGGTCAGGAACGGAACATTGGTATTGCAGGGTTTAACCGTTATTCCTTCACTTTCAGAAGGAACCACAAGTGCCGGAACATCGAATTCGCATTTTATTATTCCAGCCAATGGTGCCATTGAACTGGCCGGATCGGAAGTAATTGTACTGAGTACAGCTGATCATTTTTCGGAAGTTGAGAAAGCCTACAACCTCTCAGGAGGTTCCAATGCCATTTATGGTATTAATACCGGATCCGGAAGCTATAGCGGAATATCAATCCTGGGAAAACTACAGGTAACCAACGGCTATCTTTCGACACGCGAATCGGCAGGCTTGCTCTACTGGAGTTATGCATCCGGACAATTTATACTGAATAACGGAACTGTGGACACCAAACAATTTCATAACCCTGAAAGAGGAACCACGGGACTTGTAACTTTTACTCAAACCGGCGGTGAACTAATCCTGAGAGGACGTTTTCAGAATACCATCAATTATCCTGATGTTGAAAGCCTCAAGAGCCCTGCACTGAACACAGCCAGAGCAGCCAATGGCACCGATGGCACTGCCGGAATTGGCACTATAAGTATATGTGCAAATGCTTCGAACGGATATATTATTACCGGTGGCAACATGAAAATTTATGATATTCCGGGTACCACGGCTACATCTTATGCTTTCCTGGTAAACTGTCCTGTATCAAATATTAATGTTATCGGCGGAACGCTTGAGGTATTGCCCACTACAGGAACTGCCCTTGCTAATGGTAACTACCTGATTAATTCGCTGGCATCGGTAGGCAACCTGGTGGTAAACAGGCAAAGCAGCACCTCGGTTGTGCGACTGGCTACCAACCCACTTAATGTACTCAAAGATATAACCCTGCAATCCGGAGTTTTGGAAGCAAATAATCTCGATATTTCGATAGGCGGAAATTTTACCATTTACAATGGAACAACTTATACACCAGGCACTAACAGCACTACTTTTAATGGATCCGGCTCACAGATGTTTACCGTTAACCTGGCCAGCGCTCTTAACCTGAATATTTTAAAAATTAACAAAACTGCCGACGACGTCGTTATATTATCAGGTTCACAGGCCGTTATCAATGCTAGCGATCTGAACCTGCAAGGCGGAAAACTCGACGATAATGGCAAGACGATCAATATATCAGGAAACATTTACAATGCCGGTATTCATTTCAGTACGCCGGGTACTGGTAAAATTGTACTCAACAGCACCACTGCTACTCAAACTATTGACGGAGATGGAAACGGGCAGTTTCAAAACCTCGAACTGAATAATGCCGTGGCTGGTACGCTTGCCGTAAATGCGCTCAACAACCTGGATATAAACGGAACACTCACTTTTTCGGGTACCGGGAATAAGACGCTGAATATTCAGACATTCAACCTGGCTTTTGGACCTTCCTCAACCATAATTGGATATGATGAAAACAGATATATACAAACCAGCGGGAACTCAGGCGATGGAGGGATTACAAAAACCTATTCAGCCAGTGCAGCAAGTTTTGTATTCCCGGTTGGGGCACCCACATTGGCTCCATCAGCCAAACCTGCTAAATTTACACCGGCAACTATTACTATTAACGGTACACCAACAACGTATGGAACTATAACGGTAGTTCCTGTTGGGAAAGAACATCCGAATACAACCTCCACAGGCCGCAGCCTCACTTATTTCTGGCGGGTAAAATCCGGGAATGGTTTCGACCTGGGTCCTGCAACAGTATCACACTCCTATAATTATTCCACTGATGATGTTGTAAGCATCGGGCCCGACCCAACCGAGGCCCAGTATGTGCCGGCCAGGTTCGACAGGCTTAACAACACCTGGACAAGTGGTACGAATGCCAGCATAAATACTTCAACGCATATTATGGGTGCGCCATGGTTGTCGAATACCGGATACATTGATGGCGAATACACTGCCGGCGATAATAATCCGACTAACCCGTTTGGTACACCCAAGGTATTCTTCAGCCGCATTAACGGCGCAGCTGCCGGAAGCGGATTATGGAGCAATTCAGCAGTATGGTCATTTACCAGCAATACTGGAACAGCCAATACCGGCGGACTTGTTCCGGGTGCCAATGACATTGTAATTATTGGAGCTAACGATTCGGTGTATTTGGCTACCAATAATACAACTGCCAATATTGATCCCAGGAGTTGTGCCAGTTTGCAGATTGAACGTGGTTCGGCGCTTGATATAGGGTTTAACCCATTATGCCGTTTTGGTGTTGTTACAACACATCCCAATGGCAATGGTAATTTCCGCCTTACAACATCCTGGAATTCAGGATCAACATACGCATTCCCGGCAGGTGATTTTTCAGATTTCAACATTAATCTTGGAACTACAGAACTATATTCGACCAATCCAAATGCAGGTACTACTTACTGGTTACCGAACGGAATTCTGTCGTATGGCAATTTGATCTTATCCCCTTTAGGCGGATCAAATATTATATTCCCCAATAATAACCTGACTATTTATGGGAATCTAATAACCCGTGGTCAGAATGCAGATTCGTGGTTCTGCCCCTCATGGGATTCAAATTACCCTACAGCACCAACCACGCGTATCGCTAAAACCATCACCATATTTGGTAACCTCGATATTCAGGGAGGTGCTTTGATTTGGTATGGAAACGGAACGATTACACAAAATTTTGTGGTATACGGTGATGTTAAGGTTGCACCAAATGCAGCAATACAAGCATACAGCGGAGCCACAAGCCAGAATATGTCAATCGGCGGAAACCTGATAAATAATACCGTTGGTACAACAGCCGGAGGAACTACTACAGTAAGGCAGTGCAATTTTTCATTAGTTCCCGTAACCTTTTTCGGAAACACTTCAGCCACTATCAGTAATACATTAAATTCGCCAATTACGGTTTTTGATAGGGTGATATTGAATAAAGGCAATTCGCAGGCTACCACGCTTACAATCAGCATTGGCGGCACTTTAACAACCCTTACTGATAACTGGTTAACCTTACAAAATGGCACACTCATTTATAACCGGACCGGGAATCTGAATATCGCTACGGGTACCCCACTGGTAATTCCTGCTTCTGCTGGTTTAACCATCAATAATTCACCTTCAAATATTACCATCGGGACCAACACAACCAGTGGCACCATCTTATCGCTCAGTGGTAAACTGAAGTTAACCAGTAATTTTAC